>JANYEB010000129.1 GCA_025363355.1 Chitinophagaceae bacterium
GGAACTAATGTAACCCTTGATATAATTGACTTTGAAAGCATCAAACATTTTTGCATTGATAATAAAATTCAGTTGGTTGTAGTTGGACCAGAAGAGCCTTTAGTAAAAGGTATTTATGATTATTTAAGAAATGATGAACAACTAGCAAACATTATAATTGTTGCTCCATCTGCTGCTGCATCTCAACTTGAAGGAAGCAAGGCTTTTGCAAAACAGTTTATGCAAAAAAATAATATTCCAACTGCTGCTTATGCTGAATTTACAATAGATAATTATGAAGCTGGAAAACAATATTTACAAAACCATTCTTTGCCAATTGTTTTAAAGGCAGATGGTTTAGCTGCTGGCAAAGGTGTTGTGATTTGTGAAAGCCATTCAGATGCTTTACAGGTTTTTGAAGAAATGATTATCAATAAACAATTTGGTAATGCATCTAGGAAAGTTGTTGTTGAAGAATTTTTGCAAGGAATTGAAGTGAGTGTTTTTGTTTTAACCAATGGAATAGACTATCAAATTATTGGTCACGCAAAAGATTATAAAAAAATTGGTGAGGGAGATACTGGATTAAATACAGGTGGAATGGGTTGTGTTTCTCCAGTGCCTTTTATGGATGAAAATTTTATGCAAAAAGTTGATGAAAAAATTATTAAACCCACCATTCAAGGTTTGCAAAATGATAACTTAATTTACAATGGTTTTATATTTTTAGGTTTGATGAATTTCAATGGAGAACCTTTTGTTATTGAATACAATTGCAGATTGGGTGATCCTGAAACAGAAGTTATTTTACCAAGATTAGAAACTGATTTGGTAAGCCTTTTTGCAGCAATGGACAATGGCACTTTAGTAGATGCAAATATTGAATACAATGATGGATATTTTGCAACTGTAATGGCTGTTAGTGGTGGTTATCCTGAGGCTTATAAAACTGGTCTTAAGATCTCAATATTAGAAGATTTGAAGATGGAAAAAACATCTTTTATTTTTCACGCAGGAACAAAAATTGATGCTGAAAATAATTTAGTAACAAATGGTGGAAGGGTTTTAACTGCTACATCTCAAGGCAATTCAATAAAAGAAGCAGTAGATAAAAGCAAAAATATTTTATCTCAAATAAGTTTCAATGGAATGTATTTTAGAAATGATATAGGTTATGAATTTGAATAATATTTTTAATAATTTCATCAATGGAAAACAATAAAATTCAATTAGTAGAATGCCCACGTGATGCAATGCAAGGCTGGCAACATTTTATTCCTACAGAACAAAAAGTAAAATACCTAAACACACTGTTGCAGGTAGGTTTTGACACGTTAGATTTTGGCAGTTTTGTTTCGCCAAAAGCAATCCCTCAAATGGCTGACACTGCACAAGTAATTAAGGGTTTGGAATTAGAGAATACGAAAACAAAATTACTTGCAATTATTGCTAACACTCGTGGTGCAGAAGAAGCTGTTTGCTATGATGAAATTAATTGTTTAGGATTTCCTTTTTCTATTTCACCAACTTTTCAACTAAGAAATACCAATAGTACACAAGCAGAAAGTTTGCAAAGAATAGATGAAATTCAAGAACTATGTATTAAAAATGGTAAACAACTTGTAGTCTATTTAAGTATGGGATTTGGTAATCCTTATGGAGATATTTATAATGAAGAAATTTTATTGAAGTGGGCAGATGAAATGGTGAATAGAAACATCGAAATTATTTCTCTTGCAGATACTGTTGGTTTGGGAACGCCAGAGCAAATTAGTATTGCTTTAAAAACACTAATTCCTCAGTATTCAAATACCACATTTGGAGTTCACTTACATTCTACAAAATTTAATTGGAGAGAAAAGCTAGAAGCCTCTATTGATGCAGGTTGTAAAAGATTTGACGGAGCTTTAAAAGGAATTGGTGGCTGCCCAATGGCACAAGATGATTTGGTTGGAAATATGGATAGTGAAAAGATGATACCCTTATTTGAAAAAAATCTTTTATTTAATCATTACAACAAAACTGCCTTAGAAGAATCTTTAGCAATGGCAGACAGTGTTTTTATATAATAATTACGATGAAATTTAGAACAGAATTCGATATAAAAAAACTGGAGCAATCCATTACACACCAAAGTAAATTAATGTTGGTTGGTTCTTGCTTCACAGAAAATATTGGTGAAAAACTTCGAAAGCATAAGTTTGAGGTTTATGAAAATCCAAACGGTATTTTATTTAATCCTGTAAGTGTTAGTGAAGCCATTATTAATGTGATTGAATGCAAAGAATATACTACAGAAGATTTATTTAATTATAATGAAGGATGGCATAGCTGGCAGCATCATAGCAGGTTCTCTGGCATTACTGCGGAAGATGCTTTGCAAAAAATTAATACCACAACAAAAGAAGCAAATACCTTTTTAAAAAAAGCTGATTATATATTAATTACACTTGGTTCTGCTTGGATTTATACACTTACTGACAAAGCGTTAAATGCAAAAGTTGGAACTGTTGCAGCTAACAATCATAAAGCACCAGCAGACTGGTTTGATAAACGCTTACTTCGTGTCGACCAAGCTATATTGGTTCTTGCAACAATGCTTGACAAATTGGGTGCTTTTAATCCTGATATTAAAATCATTTTCACAATAAGTCCTGTTCGTCATTTACGTGAAGGAGCTATAAATAATAATCGCAGCAAGGCAGCTTTAATTCAAGCCGTTCACGATTTACTAGATCGTTTAAAAAAACTACATTATTTTCCTGCTTATGAATTAGTAATTGATGACTTAAGAGATTACAGATTTTTTGCAGAAGATTTGGTACATCCCAATTATTACGCAACACAATATGTTTGGGAAAAATTTGTAGATAGTTGCATTTCAGATGAGTCAAAAAAAATGATGCAAGATATTGCAGATATCAACAATGCATTTAACCACAAACCATTTAATGCAACAAGCAATCAGCATAAAGCTTTCTTGAAAAGTTATTATGATAAAGTGCATCAACTAAAAAAACAGCATAATTATTTAGACTTTAGTAAGGAGCTTGATTACTTTAAAACAGATTAATGTTTTTTACCCATTGGCGTATAAAATTCTTTGTGATAATCAGGGGTTGAATATGCTAAATCTGCAAAATTTTTTTGTTGATATTTTTTAAGCGAAAGTTCAATCATATTTTTTGCAGAGTATAGAACATTGCTAACAATTGCATTATCTCCAAAATTTAGTTCTTGCAATTTGCTGCTACCACTTCCACTAAAAATAATTGTATTGTTTGCAAGTTCTTCAGCAAATGACTGATTATCTAAAATCATTGCACAAGGAGCAATAATTGGACTTAAATTTTTATCATAAAGAGCAGTAAAAACTTCCATTCTTCTTGCATCAATCATTGGGCAGAACAATGTTGTATTTACTAATTCCTCATTTCTAATTCCCAATTCCTCAATACTAGCCAAAGCCATCACATCTAATGTATTTAATAATATCAATGGTTTGTTTAATGCAAAGCACAATCCTTTGGCAGAAGCCAAACCAACCCTTAGTCCTGTATAACTTCCTGGACCATTAGTAACAGCAATTGCATCCAGATTGTCTATTGTCCATTGTCCATTGCCCATTGCTTTTTTTATAGAAGGTTGCAAAAAAGAAGCGTGACTTTTCTGCTCCAGATTTTCTTCATAAGCAATAATTTCATTTCCATTAACTATGCACACAGATGCAAATTCTGTTGCAGTATCTATATTTAATATTAATGCCACTTTTGGGGATTTATAAATTAGCTTCTTTCAATAATAATTCAGATGGCTTATATCTTTCATCAGTTTTATATAATTCAACCAATAAAGCTGCGATATTTTTTTTGCCAATTTTTTCAGCCCATTCAAATGGTCCAAAAGGATAATTGGTTCCTAGTTTCATTGCAATATCAATTTGTTCTTTGGTGCTAATTTCATCTTCTATCCCAAAATATGCTTCGTTAATAATCATAGCTACAGCTCTTGCCGAAACCATTCCAGCAATATCACTCACGAATAAACACTTGTATCCAATTGCATTTAAAATAGCTTCAAAGCTTGATTGCAAGTCTTTATTTAAAGTACAAATTTCAAGTTTCTCTTTTTCTAAAAAACTGTTCCAAGCATTAATTCTGCAAAAATTGTTTGGCAGATTTTCGCAAGTAACAATCACTGCATCTACAATTACTGGCTTATTAATGATAGTTTGAAAAACTGACTTCCTTCCATCAAACAATAAATCTATATATGCATCAGCTTCATCAATTGTATGATTGTACCATTGTATGTTAGTTGATTGCTGAATTATTTTTTCTTGCAAAATAGCTTTCTGACTTTCAGAAGCATTGATGATAATATTCATAAATGATAAGAATTTTGCAAATGTAGGCGAGCATATAAAAGTAATTTCGGTTATTTGCTTTTCAAATTAATTATAAATGAAAACAATAGTGAATACAAATAATGCTCCAGCACCCATTGGCCCTTATAGTCAGGCTGTTATTGCTAATGGAATGCTATATATAAGTGGTCAAATTGCCATTGTTCCTGAAACAGGTGAAGTAGAAGTTTCTAATATTGAAGCTGAAGCTCATCAGGTGATGAAAAACTTACAAGCAATTTTAACCGAAGCTAATATTCGTTTTGAAAATGCTGTAAAAACAACCATCTTACTAAGTAGTATGGATTTATTTTCAAGGGTTAATGCCGTTTATGGCTCCTATTTCTCAGGTAGTTGCCCAGCCAGAGAAACTTTTGCCGTTAAAGGTTTGCCTAAAAATGTAAATGTTGAGATCAGTATGATTGCAGTTGTATAAGTCTGAATAAATAAAAAAATATTTGTTACTTATTATCATTTCCCTACTTTTGCCGTCCGAAAAAATCGGGACTTAAAATATTTGTTATGAACGCAGCAGTAAAATTTGTACACGAACAATTAACAACATTTAGAACTCACCCAAAATTCAAAGCTGGTGATAATATTACTGTAAACTATAAAATTGTTGAGGGAGGTAAAGAACGTATTCAAGGTTTTAGAGGAGATGTTCTTAAAACTCAAGGAACAGGAGCAACTGCTACGTTTACTGTTCGTAAAATATCTGATAGCATTGGTGTTGAAAGATTGTTTCCTTACGAGTCTCCAAACATCGAAAGCATCATTGTACACAAAGTTGGTAAAGTTCGTAGAGCTAAATTGTTCTACCTTCGTGAAAGAAGCGGTAAATCTGCTCGTATTAAAGAAAAAAGAGTTAGATAATTTTACTTTAAAATATTTTAAGCGGAGGTTTGTTTTACCAAGCTTCCGCTTTTTTATTAATTCTTGTTTAACTGTTATTTTAATTCATTTACTTTTGTACTCTAAATAATAAATTTATGGGAGACTTATTTGCACCGCAGCACTTAATTTGGATTTTACTAATCGTCCTTTTAATGTTTGGAGGTAAAAAAATACCTGAATTAATGAGAGGCTTAGGCAAAGGAATTAGAGAATTCAAAGATGCTAAAGACAACGTGAAGAGAGAAATTGAAGGGAGTGTTAACGATGAGAATTCATCAAATAACAATACTACTAAAACCTCTTAATTTTTTTATCTAATTTATCAAACCTCGCAACTTTTTCTGCGAGGTTTTGTTTTGTTTAAACTTATTTAACTTCTTCTAAGTGGCTTTTTTTTCTGTATTAAATATTTTCAAAAAAAAATCAGCATCGGACGCTACAGCTGAGATGTCATTTATTGGACATATTGATGAACTAAGAAAACATCTGTTTAGAGCTGCTATTGCAGTCACTATTGGTGCAATAGTTGTTGGTTTTTATAACAATTTTATTATAAAGAAAATATTAATGGGTCCTACCCATTCTGATTTTCCAACATATACGTATTTATGTAAAATTGGTCAGCGTTTTGGATTAGGCAATCAACTTTGTTTGGATAAAATAAATGTAAAAATGCAAAGCAATGCAGTTGCTGGGCAGTTTACTGTTTTTATGAATATTATATTAATTGGTGGGTTAATTTTAGCATTTCCATATGTATTTTGGCAATTTTGGAAGTTTGTTAAACCAGCACTTAAAAAAAATGAATTAAGAAATACACGTGGTGTAATTTTTTGGGTGTCTCTACTTTTTTTTATTGGAGTCTTATTTGGTTATTTTATAATCGCCCCTTACACAATAAACTTCTTTGCAAACTTTTCAATGGATGATAATATTGACAATAGATGGACAATATCCAGTTATTTTAATACTATCGTGCCGCTTATTTTAGGCTCTGGGCTTGCATTTCAACTTCCTCTTGTGTTATATTTCTTAGCAAAAATTAATGTAGTAAGCTCTGCATTTTTACGTAAATATCGAAGACATTCAATTTTAATTATTACAATTGTTACTTCAATAATTACTCCCCCAGATATGCTGAGCACAATCATTTGTAGCATTCCATTAATAATTCTATACGAAATCAGTATTTTCCTTTGCTTGAGAGTAGAGAAAAAACAACAAAAGATTGAAGCAGAATGGGAATAAGTCATTATAAATTCATAAATCATAATTCATAATTCGTGTTTTCATCCATACAAAATTATCATAGTTTTTTAGCTACAAATCCAACTGGTTGCAGCGAAACTGTTGAACATTATTTAGCTAAAATAGAAGCACAAAAACATCTCAATGCTTTTGTAGAAACATTTGCAGATGATGCACGCCAACAAGCTAAAACATTAGATACAAAACGCAATGCTGGTGAACCTTTGGGCAAATTGCACGGTGTTGTAGTTTCAATTAAAGATGTTATTTGCTATAAAGGTCACAAGGTTACTGCTTCATCAAAAATATTAGAAAACTATACGGCTGTTTATAATGCCACTGCTGTTGAAAAACTTTTGAAAGAAGATGCCATTATTATTGGAAGAAATAATTGTGATGAGTTTGCTATGGGCAGCAGCAGCGAAAACTCTTTCTATGGCAATATAAAAAATGGATTGAATGAAACCCTTGTTCCTGGTGGTTCTAGTGGAGGAAGTGCCGTTGCAGTGCAAATGGGAATGAGTATGGTGAGTTTGGGTAGCGATACTGGTGGCAGTGTTCGTCAGCCAGCAGATTTTTGTGGTATTGTTGGGCTAAAACCAACTTATGGCAGAATCTCTCGTTATGGATTAATTGCTTATGCTTCTTCGTTTGACCAAATAGGAATTTTTGCAAATAGTGTTGATGATGCAGCTTTGGTTTTAGAAGTGATTGCAGGAACCGATGATTTTGATAGCACTGCTTCTTTGCAGGAAGTACCCAATTATTCTGAACAATTAACAACTGATAAGAAATATCGCTTTGTTTATTTCAGACAAGCAATTGAGCATCCTGGATTGGATAAAGAAATGGCTGCTACTATTCAATCTTACATTCAAAAATTAAAAGATGATGGGCATATTGTAGAGCCCGTTGAGTTTGATTTATTAGACGAAACCATTCCTACTTATTATGTTTTAACAACTGCAGAAGCAAGTAGTAATTTATCTAGGTTTGATGGAGTGAAATATGGTTACAGAGCAGCAGATAATTTTAATAGCTTGCAGGAAATGTATAAAAAAACTCGCAGTGAAGGCTTTGGTAAAGAAGTGCAACGTAGAATTATGCTGGGCACATTTGTTTTAAGCGAAGGTTATTTTGATGCATATTATACCAAAGCCCAACAAGTGAGACAAATGTTGTGCAATACCACCAACGAAGTATTTAAAAACTACGATGCTATCCTTTCTCCTACAGTTCCTTCAACAGCATTTAAAATAGGAGCAAAAAGCAATGATTCTGTAGCAATGTATTTGGCAGATTTATACACTGTTTTTTCTAATCTTGTAGGCATTCCTGCTATCTGTGTGCCTTTGTTTAAACACAGCAATGGTATGCCTTTTGGTTTGCAGGTAATGGGCAAACATTTTAAAGAAACTGAAATGCTAAGTATGGCTAAGAGTTTGGAGAAGAAGTAATTCTCCAATGTTGAGTTTTCTTCACCAAAATAAAATTGTTGTTGGTAGGATTTGCCATAACAAGAACGGCAAAAATTATCTTGCTACTTTTAATTTTCTATTGCTTATGTGTTGCTTAAATTCAGCGAAAGTCATTCCTTTTGTTTCGTTAGCAATTTTTTCTTTAACTGCTCTAAAAAATTTAACTGTGTCAAACTCTTTAACTTTTGCTACTTCGTTATTTTTCATTTCTTATGATGTCTTTTGGTGAACGTGTGTCTAATTGTGAGTAACCACTTTTTATATTTATAGAGTTATAGCCTCTTATTCTAAAAACGTTTACGATATGTTGTTTAAAGTTCCAACTTACTAAATAATCAACTTTCTTTATAGTTGCACAAGCAATATGTCTACAATCGTCTATACTTGTTTCTCCAACTACTTTTTCATTGATGTAGTCATTTGCAAGTTGATCCATTTCTTCGGTAATTTCTATGAACTCTATATGCTCGTTTGGTAGATTTATAAAATGTTCTTTTACTTTTTCAGGTGCATTTTCCAACTCAAATTCAGTCAAGTCTGAATAAACACAAGTTATTTCACCAGCTTTTACCATTTCAAAAAGTTGTTCTGTCACAACTTGAAATTCTTTGTCATGAACACCACCAAAAACTGGTGTGTCAAAATATAAACGTGGTTTCATTCAACAAATTTAAAAAGCCTTAGCTAAGCTGTTGAATTAATTTTTCGCCAATGTTGGGTGTTCTTCACCAACATTGATATGATAAGAAAAGTTGTTGGTAGGCTTTGCCATACCAACAACGGCGAAATATCTTTCTTCTTCGTTTGCTAATAAATTGTCAAGTTTCGTTTTTTTAGCTTTCAGGATATCATACTCAACTTGAATAAGCTTTCTATTTTCTTCAAAATCTGTCCCACGTTGAAATGAATAAGTTTCAACATAGTCAAAAGTCAAATTGCTAATAAAGTCAGTCGAAGAAATGTATGTATAGTGTGGTGTCATTTATGCTTGCAGGCAACTCTTATATTGCCGCAAGTTTCAAACTAAAACTTGCGTTTATTCAACCAAAATTAGGTGCATTGCCATAACTACAAGAAAAAAGGCATTTTAAAAAATTATGAAACAAGTTATGATTAACACTAAAACTGCAATTTTGACATAAAATAGTCGATAGTAGCCCAAAAATTCAGCCGGAATGACCTGCTGCCGACCCGTTTTCATCTACTGCCCATACTTTTCCACCTGCTGCCTGCCCTCTTTCGACTACTACTAGCTTTTTTTACTTTACTGTCAACCCGGTTTATACTGCTATCGATCCTTTTTACATTGCTATCAATTTTGTTTTATTTGCTACCTATTTTTTATGAATAACTATCAGCTTTTGGGGGGTATTATTTTTTTGTATTAATTAGACCTTGAAGGTTTTAAAAACCTTTGAGGTCTTGCTTATAGCGTTATTATTTAAAGCTGCTACTCACCACTAAATCCTTGCTGCTTGCTGTATGCACATAAAATCCTTCGCCAGATTTTGCACCTAATTTTCCTGCCATTACCATATTTACTAATAAAGGGCAAGGGGCATATTTTGGATTTCCAAAACCATCATGCAACACACGCAATATGCTAAGGCAAACATCCAAACCAATAAAGTCGGCAAGTTGTAATGGTCCCATTGGATGTGCCATTCCAAGCTTCATCACAGTATCAATTTCCTCAACACCTGCAACACCTTCAAACAAGCTGTAAATAGCTTCGTTAATCATAGGCATCAAAATGCGGTTGGCAATAAATCCTGGATAATCGTTTACAATGCAAGGAACTTTGCCTAATTGCTTGCTAAGCTCTACAATGGTATTGCTAACTTCTTTATCTGTTGCATAACCATTGATAATTTCTACCAATTTCATCACAGGCACAGGATTCATAAAGTGCATTCCAATTACCTTGGTTGGGCGTTGTGTTGCTGCTGCAATTTTTGTGATAGAGATAGAAGATGTATTGGTTGCTAGAATACAATTGGCAGGAGCAGACTCGTCTATTTGTTTAAATATTTTTAGTTTTAAATCTACATTTTCTGTTGCAGCTTCCACCACTAAATCTGCCTGGCTAACACCAATAGCAAGATCTGTTTGAATAGTTAGGTTAGCAAGCGTTGCAGCTTTTTGTTCTTCGGTTAAAGTTCCTTT
>JANYEB010000133.1 GCA_025363355.1 Chitinophagaceae bacterium
CAGAAACTGCATTTTTCCATCACACCATGCGAGCGCACTGTAACATCAGGATTAATAACCATTCGGGTTAATGAATCGTTCATATTCATCACCACATCATCCAATACTTCTCTCTGGTTATCCGGGAAACTATCTGCACCGGTATAATCGGCCCAGTTGAAACGACGCACTTTATAGGGACAATTGTTAGCACAATATCTTGTACCAATACATCTGTTATAAGTCATTTGGTTTAAACCTTCGCTGCTATGATTTGTTGCAGCAACAGGGCAAACATTCTCGCAAGGAGCATTATCACAATGTTGACACATTAAAGGTTGGAAAACAACTTTTGGATTATCAACATCTTCACCACTGTAGTAACGATCAATTCTTAACCATTGCATATCGTGAAAACGTAAAACCTCAGCCTTACCAACAACACTTACATTATTTTCAGCATTACAAGCTACAACACAAGCACCACAACCATTACAAGCATTCAAATCAATACTCATTCCCCATTTGATACCTGGTTTATCATAAGGTTTGTAGATACTGCCATCCTCTCTAAATTTCTCAATGCCACCATAAGGTTTTAATTCAGCCTCTCTTTCTTCAAGAACTTCATTAGGATTATGTTTTAACTCAGCAAGAGTTAATTCTTTCATCACTTCTGTTCTATTTCCTTGATCTGTATTGTAGATATTATGTGTTTGAGTTAATCCAACAGGATATAACTCGCTAGTTAAATTTAGTTTTACATCAGCAGCAGCAAAACTTACAGTTCCATTGCTTAAGGTAGCAAATTGAAAGGCATTTGCACCAACTGGTTTTTTATCGTCTGTTGCGGCACGCCCAACTTTTTCGTGTCTTCCATATCCTAAAGCAATACCAACAGTATTTGGATGTGTTCCAGGAATGATTAATGCCGGCAAACTAACTTTTTTACCTCCAACAGTTATTTCAACAACTTTCTTTTTAGGTTGAACCTCATAAGAATCAGCTTGACCATTATTTGCTAAGTCAATTTTTAGCAATTCTTTAGCCATTGCAGGGGAAACTATTAAATAGTTATCCCAAGTTGCACGAGTAATAGGATCTGGCATTTCCATCAACCAAGGGTTAGATGTTCCTTCTCCTGCACCAATTGCGACTTTTTGGTATAATTGTAATTCAATTCCTTTACTAACTTGTACAGATGCCAATGCAGATTTTGCAGTTTCTACAGCACTAGAAGAAAAAGCAGTAGTTGCAGTAGTTGTAGCAGTAACAGACCAAACTCCATCTTGTAAAGCGGCATTCCATCCTGCTTCTCCACTAACTTTTGCACCCCAAAATGCTTTTAGATTTCCTAAATAATCAACATCACTTCCTGTCCATTTTAACAAACTATCTTGCCATTGTCTAGTTTTAAACAAGGGATTAATAGTTGGTTGTAAGAAAGAATAATGATCTGTAACTATTTCAGCATCGCCCCAAGACTCTAAATAATGGTGAGATGGAATTTGATATTTACACAACAAAGAAGTTTCATCTTGTTTAGCATTGAAACTAATTGTTGTTTTAATTCCTTTCATCCAAGCAGCAATTTTTGCTGTATCACTCCAAGAATAAGCTGGATTTGCATCTAATACTACTAGAGTATCAACTTTTTCAGACAAAAGTGCTGCAAATTCTGTGTCAATTCCTTGACGAGAATTGTTTACAGTTCCAAAATCAATTGTTTTGCCATTTGCTCCAATAGCTTCATTAATTGCATTAACAACAACTTGAACATTTACATCATTACTTCCACAAACAACCAACGCTTCACCATTAGCAGCTTTTAAAGCTTTAGCCGCTTTTTCAATTCCAGCAGCTAGTTTTTTATCTGCAACATTTGGAGTAGTTCCATTAATCGCATTTAATAATCCAAGAACAACAGCAGCTGTTTCACTTGGTCTGTGTAAAAATCTTTCATCAGCATTAGATCCTGTTAAACTTGCCACAGTTTCAAAAGCAATGTGGCGGCTCATTTCAGGATTTTTTGCATTTAATTTTTTGCCTTTTGCATATTGACGAGCATATTCAATTGGGCTAATCCAAGTGCCTAAAAAATCTGCACCAATGCTAACAATAGCTTTAGCTGCATCAAATTTATAAGAAGGAATAGCTTGCGTGCCATAACAAAGTTTATTAGCAGACAAAATACCACTGTAAGAAACTGCATCGTATTGAACGTGCTTGCTTCCTGGATATTTTGCTAAAAATTGTTTAATTATTTCTAGAGAAGAAGGTGAATTTATTGTTGAAGAAAGCAATACAACACTACCAAAAATAGCTGTTGCTAATTCTTTATCTATTGCTTCAAAAGTTGCCTCTTTACCATCAATTATTGGAAATCTTAATCTTGCACCATCATATAAATCTAAAACACTAGCTTGAACTCTAGCTGAAGTTCCACCACCAGTAATTGGGCTTAAATCATTTCCTTCAATTTTAATAGGACGACCATCACGAACTTTTGCTACAACACTTACAGCATCTCCATTGCTAACATAAGTTGTTGCATAATAATTTGGAACTCCTGGGATGATATCTTCTGGGCGATTAGCAAACGGAATTGATTTTTTAATTGGCACTTCGCAACTTGCAGCAATAGCAGCAGCTGCAGTTGTGAATCCTAAATATTTTAAGAAATCACGTCGAGGAGCTTGGGTATCCATCAAACCACCATCTGATTCAAATGGAAGTTCTTCTTTAAACTCATCTTTCAAAGACTTTTGATAAGCCTCTGTGTTATTTAATTCTCCAAAACTTTGCCAATGTTTAGACATAATGTGATAATTCGATAATTTAATAATTTGATAATTAATTCTGTGAAATATGTGTGAGGCTTTATCTCATCATCACATTATCACATCATCAAATTTTAATAGTGACATTTTTGACACTCAGTTCCCCCAATTTTTTCTACAGTAACACCTTTAGTGCTATCCATTTTACCACTCTTTAAATCGTCGTGATATTTTTGATAAATACTATAGAATCCATTTTCTTTAAACTGAACTTTTGTTTCTCTGTGACAATTTACACACCAGCCCATACTTAAATCAGCAAATTGTTTCACTTCATCCATTTTTGTAATTTCACCATGGCAGGTTTGACATTGAACTTTTCCTGCTTTAATATGTTGACTGTGATTAAAATAAACGTGATCTGGTAAATTGTGAATTCTTTTCCAAGGAATAGCTTTTGCAGAACTTGCATCCCAAGGTTTACCAGGCGTAAAGTTTGCGTATTTATATAACTTTTGAATTTCCGCAGTTCCATTTACCTCTTGTCCTTCTTCAGTATATAATTTAGCAGTGCCTTTGTATTCGTTAATAGCCAAATGACAGTTCATACAAACATTGACAGAAGGAATATTAGCGTGCTTTCCATCTTGAGCACCACCATGACAGTATAAACAGTTTACTTGGTTGATTCCTGCATGTACTTTATGCGAGTAGAAAATTGGTTGAGATGGAACATAATCTTTGTTTCTTCCTAATCCAATTGCTCCTTTTGTAGTTAAATATCCACCAATTAATACAAGTATGATAATTACAAAAGCAATGTAAGTTCTATTTTTCCAAAAGGCTACTGGTTCGGGGCTATCTACATTTTCTTTTTCATCTGCTAATTTTTTAAGCCCACTATTTACTTGCATTAAAGTAAAGGCAACAACAGCAAGAATCAAAGTAAGAATTCCGAAAAGAAGCGAATTGTCCGATTCTGGTTTATTTGGGTCGCCCTCAACAACTTTTTTAACTTCTGGTCCCTTTTTTATGTAATCTAAAATTGCGTCTATTTCTTTATCATCAATAACGCCATCAAAAACGTTCATTGCACTTTTATTGTATTCATTAAATAGTGCAAGAGCATAAGGATCATTGCTAGTTTTCATATAAGAACCAGTGTTCTTAATCCAAGCATGGAGATTTTTTCTATTCCCTTTCCATCTATCTTCCACTCCCATCAAAGCTGGGCCTGTCAATTTTTTATCTAGAGCGTGACAACTGGCACAGTTTTTCATAAACAATGCCTTGCCATCTTGTGCGTTAGAGGTATTACTAAAAGACAATAATAGTATAAGTGCTATACTAGTTAAAATGGTATTAATGATTCGTAGGTGAAGCTTCATATTCACAGTCATGTGGTTCTTGTTGTGGAGAAATTCCTAAACGGGTGCAAAAATATGACACACCGCTGACATAAACACTATGTTAAAAAAGTTTTTTTAACTTTTCTTTATATTTTCTCATCTCAAAAACAAAAAAGGTAAGTTTAGTAAGGCTTACACTTTATTTGCAACCTTAATTAATTTTATATTAAACCACAATGTTTACTAAATTAAAGAACAAATGGAAGGTTAGTTGGCTACAATTTGCATTAATTTTTTGCACTTTCGCAATTGGTGGCAGTGTTTGTGGATATGCAGGCAGAAATTTATTAAGCCTAATTGGCTTAGAGAAAAACGTTTTTTATTATATATTGTATATCATAATAATCACAATTCTTTGGCCACTAGCAGTTTTGCTTGTTAGCATTCCACTTGGTCAGTTTGTCTTCTTCAAAAAATATATTGGCAAAATAAGAAAGCGAGTTTTAAGAAAATAAAAATTGAAAACATACTTTTGCAGCTATGCAAAAACAAATTATTTGTATTGGAGCAGCCTTAGTTGATGAATTATACTCTGCGACAGCTCCAATGTTGTTAGCAACCACAAACGATGCTGTTGTTCACCGAAGTGCTGGAGGTGTAAGTAGAAACATAGCTCATCAATTGGCTTTATTGGGTTTGCCTGTTCAATTAATAAGTGTTTTTGGAAACGATGGTGAAGGAGATTGGTTAAAAACAATTTGCTCTTACACTAACATCAAACTAGATGCTGCTATTACAACACACAGTCTTACTGGAAAATATACAGGGATTTTAAATTATGATGGATCTTTATTTACTGCATTAATTACAAACGCAGAATTAGAACTAATTACACCCGAACATTTACAAAAGCATAAAGAACTTTTAGCAAATGCTGCATATATAATACTAGATGCCAATATTAGTGTTGAAAGCATTAACTGGCTTGTTGATTTTTGTTTCGATAAGAAAATTCCCTTCATAATTGAGCCAGTTTCGGTTCCTCCTGCTGCAAAACTTTCTAAAATGAGTTTCAAGGGAGTAAATATGATAACTCCAAACGAAGATGAACTTCCTGCCCTTTGCACTAGCAAGCAATATACAACTGTGCAACAACAAGCTCAGGAACTATTAAATAGAGGTGCTGAAAAAGTATGGTTACATAATGGTGCTGCTGGAAGTATTTTATTTACCAGAGAACAAACTATTCATTTATCTGCCCCCAATGTTTTAGAGGTTAAAGATTGTACTGGTGCTGGTGATGGTTCTTTATCAGGATTTATATTAGCACAATACTTAGGCAAATCTGATGAAGAAAGTTTAAAAATTGCTCATACACTCTCTGCAGAAATATTACAAGTTAATGGTGCTATTGCTACACATATTAAACAAGATGAATTATTGAGATTGGTTGAAAAGTATTATCCTAACTAATAGCTACTGCAGTGTTTTAAAGAATTTCCATTTCTTTTCTGTTTCATCATAATTAAACTGATAGCCTGTTTCTAGTCTATTGGTTTGAGCTGCTAAACTGTAATTAAACTCCACGCCATAGATAATAAGATTGCCAAATTTATCATATCTAATTCTTCTAGCTTTATCACTTCCTCTTGATCCAAGCTGGTCAAGCGTTAGTTCTGTTTTAATTTCTGTATTCTTAAATTTTCCATCTTTTGTTAATGCTACAGAATAAACATTTGGCTTTCTGGTACTACCAAAATATAATCTTTTTTCGCCAGTTGTTCCACCTACAAAAACACCAGCTGCATCGTAACCTTTTAATTGATCAATTATTTTTTTTGTATTGATATCAATAACGTAAATAACACCTTTTTCTTCGTCTCTTGTGCTGCCTGAAACACTTGCTATGTATAATTTTTTTCCGTGACAATCAAAGTAAACGCCCAATACTGCATAAGGCACAATTTCAACAGTTGTATCAGGCTTTGGCAGGCTAAAAAACAATTCTAATTTTCCCGTTAAATTATCTATTTTATAAATTTTATTTAACTCAGAAATAGGGAAGTCCAAATTGTTTACAACTGGCAATGGAGCAGTATAAATATTTCCATTATCATCGGTTGTTAAAGAACCCATATTTCCAAATTGTTTCCAACTTGAATCTTGATATATTTTTTTGTTTGTAGTATCTCCTGCAATTTTTTGAAACTGAATTAACACCACTCCCTTCATTCTAACTTCGCTGGTAGAAAAAGCAGATATTGTTGGATCTAATTCAATTTGTTTAATAAAAGATGCTGGTTTACGGCAAGATGTAATACCAATTTGTGCTATTTCTTCTTCTGTCATTTTATCTACACAAGAAGCAAGAAAAAACATACTAATCGCAACTGAAATTTTTAAACTATTTCTCATTTAATTATTTTTTATTGGTATAAACATTGGGCCACCCATACAAGGATACACTTTGGTTTTATAAACACCATTTTCTAAATAACTTTCTGCCCAGCAATACTCGTGTCCTTTTGTATCATCGTTTTTCATTTGTGGCACATACCATACAACAATATCAGTATTTACAATGCTTTCAGGCGATGGCTCAATAAACTTTTCAGGACCCTGTTTGTAATCTGTGTTGCAACAAGGGCCAATAGTTACCAAATCTTTTTCTCCTTCATCTTTATCAATATGTTGTTTGGTAACAAATACATAAGCATTATCTCCACGACTTTTATCATTAAATTGTCCACGGCTAGGTTCTATAAAAAAACCTTCATTTATTTCATTAGAAATTTTATATTGATATCCTTCTGAAGTGTATGTAGTTGTTGAATTTTGAAGTTTCCACTGCTCTCTATCCCAAGTTTTCCAAGTGTTATTATTCCATTCACTAAATTTATTTTTATTGCCAGTAAAAGCAATTCTAAAAACGGGTCTATATGTTCCATTATTACCACAACCTCTGCCTAAACTTGCAGCAGCAGTTCTAAATTTTCCATCATTATAAAATTCAAATCTTTGTAAATAATTATAGTTGCAAGGTAAAGGCCATTGCTCACTACTAAAACTTTGCTCTAATGCAAAACCAATCGTTTTTCCTCCTTCAATAATATCGCTAACCTTTGGGTCAGATACAGCAACAACAGCAGCCTGACTAAATTCTGGACAACCAACAGCATCACTATATCCAAAGCCATCAGTATTACTATAACCAACATGCCAATCAACAATTTTTGCGTTATTTACAACAACTTTATCATTGTATGCAACCTCAGAAATTCGCATTCCATCGCTTGTTGTAATTACATAATTTAGTTTCCAATTATACTTTTCTAAGTGAGATATTTTTTTGCAATAACACTCCATTATTTTTTCAAACTTTAGTTTGCGTTCACTGATTCTATTTTCTGGGGCTTCTGTTGTTCCAACATTTGTCCAACGAATGCCCACAACTTTATAATCAGTCAAATCTACAATTACCCATAAAGCTTTATTGTCTTTTATAAAAGTTGGAGCAACGCACAAATGCAAGCTACGTTCACATTTAGTGTTATTTAAAGCGGTTTTTGTATTTGCCATTAACGCTTCTTTTTCCTCGGGTTTATAACCAAGGGCTTTTGTAACTTGTGGATTATTGATGGCAATTTGAAGTGCTATTTTTTTTAAATGAGAAGGAATATCTGGTTGGCTTATTGGAAAACTTGTAACTGCAACAATAGATTTGTTGTTGACATTTACTAATGCTGTTGTTGTTAAATTAAGTGCATAGTTATACATCTCAACTTTATATATTTTTTCGTTTTGAAAATTAGATGGAACTTCTTGAGGTCTTGCAGCATACGCATTGAACACTTCATTTCTGAATGGTTGTTGTGTTTTTTTGTCAAATAAGTTTTCACAGAACTTTATATCTGCAATAGCTATTTGTTGAGCAGTAGCAGCACTTTCATCCAAAGAATCTAATAAAATAATTGGCTTTTTTTCGGCTAATACAGTCTTGATTTTCTTGATTCTTTCAACCATTAAAGGCATTTGAGAAACCGATGAATCTTCAATGAGAATAGCATCTATAGCATTTTGTTTGTCGGTATTTTTTGCTTTTAGTTTAGAATCTGTATTGCTACTATTACAAGAAATAAAGACTAAAAATATGATCGAAGTAAAGACTGATTTCATTGTGTAAAAAATACTTGATGTAGTATAACAAATGTAAATGGTTTAGTTTTGGGCAAATGGATTCTTAAACGATTGTTTATAAAAAATGGTTGAATCTGTTAGCGATGTTAAAAAGTTAATTAAGTCTTTTTTCTCTTCGTTTGTTAAAGTAAAGCCAGTTATCAATTGACTTTTGTTTTGGTTTAATTTACCATCTCCTTTATAATTTCCATAGTCAATATTTCTTCCTCCTCTTGCATACATATCAATCACTTCTTCAATAGTTGAAATGCTTCCATTATGCATATATGGTGCGGTGAACATTACATTTCTAAGGGATGGAATTTTAAATTTACCATTATCTTTTGGTTGATGTGTAATGCTATAAATTCCATTATCAGTTTGTGGATATTCGTTTTTATTCCCAACGTTATACAACCCAATATTCGCATAAATACTATCAACATTTTCAGTTGATGTTGCTAAAGTAAAATATGGAGGACGATGACAAGATACACAATTCAAACGCTTGCTGGTAAATAGTTGTAGACCTTTGTATGCAGATGGAGTTAATTCTCCTTTATCGAAATTTGATGATTTAGAAACAAGTGTTTTCTCATAAGCAGCTATAGCAATTTCTATTTGTGTTAAAGTAAATAATTTGCTACTATCGGGAAAAGCATTTTTAAAAAAAGTTGGGTATAAACTATCTTTTTTAAAAAAAACTTGTATCTCATTAATATGTTTATTCAATCCCAATTCTATTGGATGATTTCCATAAAGCGGTCTTTTAATTTGCGTTTCAAATGAGGTTGCATTTGGGTTTGCCCAATCATATTTTTTTAAATAAACAGCATTGATTAGTGATGGTGCATTGTGTATTACATTTTCGCCAAGAGCAGTGGCACTTGTTCTATATCCATCTGTAAATGCAAATTCAGGACTATGGCAACTTGCACAAGATTTGGTATTGTTGATAGATAGCTTAGTATCAAAAAAAAGATAATGCCCTAAAATTTCTAAATGGCTTTGTTTACTCTCATTTTCTTTTTTTGCATTACAAGTAACTATTAATGATAGTAGAATTAGTAAGCTGATCGTTTTTAAAATTTTCATTAAACCCATCAAATTTTCGTTAACCTACGGTGCTAATCTTTCAATTTTCCAACTATTATTTTCTAGTTTATAGCAAATTCTATCGTGCAGTCTATTACTTCTGCCTTGCCAAAACTCAAAATAATTAGGAATTAGTCTACAACCACCCCAATGTGGTGGACGCTGAATTTGGCCACCAAATTGTTCTTTAAATTTGGCTTCGTTTTCAACCAAAATATCTCTGCTTTCAATTACTTTGCTTTGTGGAGATGCCCAAGCCCCTAACTTGCTGCCTTCTGGTCTAGAATTAAAATATTCATCGCTTATTTCGTTTGAAACCTTTTCTACAATTCCTTCAATTCTTATTTGTCGTTGCAACTCTTTCCAAAAAAAACATATCGCTGCATTGGGGTTTTGCAACATATCTTCTGCTTTTTTGCTGTTATAGTTTGTAAAAAAAGTGAACCCAGCAGTATCAAAGTCTTTTAGCAGAACAACTCTTGCAGTTGGCTTTAATTCTTTAGAAACTGTGGCTAGTGTCATAGCATTTACTTCATCAATATTGCTAGCAGTCGCTTCTTGCCACCAGATAGTAAATTGTTCAAATGGATTATTCATAACATCTTCTTCACTTAAAGATTTTAAAGTATAATCTTTTCTAATATCAGCAATAGGGGTGTTCATAATCGCAATTTAAGGCACAAAACTACCATCTAAAAACAAAACACCTAAAAAAACAAACTTGCTTTTGATAATTCCATTTTATTCATTCACTTTTGCCTACCTTGCAAAAAAGGAAAAAACCACTATGGGAATGTTTAGTTTTTTTACTCAAGAAATAGCGATGGACTTGGGTACAGCAAATACACTTATTATTCACGGAGATGAAATAGTTGTAAATGAGCCAAGTATCGTGGCTCTTAATAGAAATAATTTAAAGGAAGTTTTAGCCGTTGGCAAAAAAGCTTTGCTAATGCATGAAAAAACACACGAAAGCATTAGAACTGTTCGTCCATTGAAAGATGGCGTAATTGCCGATTTCAACGCAGCTGAAATTATGATTAGGGAAATGATAAAAATGATTTACCCTAAAAAACCATTGATTCCACCAAGCTGGAGAATGGTTATTTGTATTCCCTCAAGTATAACCGAGGTTGAAAAACGTGCTGTTCGTGACAGTGCAGAACAAGCTGGTGCTAAAGAGGTTTATATGATTCACGAACCTATGGCTGCTGCTTTAGGTATTGGAATTGATGTAGAAGAGCCAGTTGGAAATATGATTATTGATATTGGAGGAGGAACAACCGGTATTACAGTTATTGCATTGGCTGGTATTGTTTGCGACCAAAGCATTCGTATTGCTGGCGATGAATTTACTATGGATATTATGGAAGCTCTTCGTCGTTATCATAGTCTATTAATTGGTGAAAGAACTGCAGAACAAATTAAAATTCATGTTGGTGCTGCAATGAAAGATTTAGATTCTCCACCAGAAGATATGGCTGTTAATGGTAGGGACTTGGTTACTGGTATTCCTAAACAAATTATGGTTACTTACCAAGAAATTGCTGAAGCATTAGATAAAAGTATTTTCAAAATAGAAGAAGCTATTCTTAAAGCTTTAGAAACAACACCACCAGAATTAGCTGCTGATATTTACAGACGTGGTTTGTACTTAACAGGTGGTGGTGCATTGCTCAGAGGCTTGGACAAAAGGTTAAGTGCAAAAATTAAATTACCTGTTCATATTGCCGAAGATCCACTGAAATCAGTAGTTAGAGGTACTGGCTTGGCTTTAAAAAATTATCAGCACTATCCATTTATAATGAAATAGTAGCCAGTAGTTAGTAGTCAGTACTTAGACTTTTATACAAAGTAATTATTGACTACTAACTACTAATTACTAACTACTAATTACTCCTAAGTTGCGTAACATCTTTCTTTTCATAAGGCAATATTTTAATCTTATCACCTTCTTTATTCTACAGTTGATATGTATTATTACGTTGAGTAGATTTAGCAAAACCCACCAAGCATTTTTTTATAGTGAGGCTAATGAAATAACTGGAAAAGTAAATACCGAGGTAAATAAAGTAAGTCGTTATTTTAATTTGGTTGATGCTAACAAAGAACTAGCTGCTGAAAATGCAAGACTAAAAAGTCAATTAAAAATGAATTTTGTTGCATCAGATAGTTCAAAACTTATTGTTACAGATACGCTCATTAAAGACACTTCAAATCGTTATAGAAAGTATTCCTATTTACCAGCTTTGGTTGTTAATAATAACGTTTCCTCTCAATCTAATTTTATTACTTTAGAACGTGGCAGCAAACAAGGTGTTAAAAAAGATATGGGTGTTATAGGTCCTTTAGGTATTATTGGAAAAGTAGTAACAGTTAGTGAAAATTATAGTGTTGTAATGAGTTTGCTTAATAGAAACAGTTCTGTTTCTGCAATGTTTAAAAAAGGCGATCATCAATCTGGTAATGTTGAGTGGGATGGAAAAGATGCCAATTATCTAACAATGAAAAAAGTTAGTAAAGCTGTTGATGTTAAAAAAGGAGACACCATTGTTACAAGCAATTATTCTCCATCATTTCCATCTTTATTAATGATAGGAACTGTTGTTGAAATAAGAACAGATGCACAAGGTGATACTTATTCGCTGAAACTAAAATCAGCAACAAACTTCTTTACATTGCAATATGTAAATGTTATATTAAATCATTACTACGAAGAGCAAAATAAATTAGATTCATTAACCAGAAAACTTCAATTCAATTCAGGTAATGAGTAATTTACTTAAAAATATAGTACGATTTATTTTGTTTGCTTTTGTGCAGGTTTATGTACTTAGCAAAGTGCCGCCATTGCATCAATTCATCACACCATATTTATACTTTTTATTTATACTTTGGTTGCCTTTTTCTATCAATAGATGGTTTTTATTATTGGTTAGTTTTTCTTTTGGAATGACAGTAGATTATTTTTTAGGCACACCTGGTTTACACGCGGCACCCTGCACTTTAATTGCCTACCTACGACCATTTTTATTAAACTTGTTTATTGCACAAGAATCAACAGAGCAAAGCTTTGTAGAGCCTTCAGTTAAAAGTATGGGTTGGGGTCCTTACAGTATTTACATTGTACTATTAACATTCATTCACACCTTTTATTTGGTGTTAATAGAGTGGCTTTCTTTTGGTTCTTTTTTATATTTCTTGGGTAAAGTATTAGCCACAAGTACACTTACTTTAATACTAATATTTATTACAGAAATGTTATTCTTTAGAAAAGCTAAGTATAGAACCAACGCTGCTTAATTAGTTTAAATATTTTCCAACAATTGGTACTCTTCTTCCAACACCAAATGCTTTTGGTGAGATACGAATAATGGGACAAAATTGATTTCGTTTGTATTCATTATTGTTCACCATTTTCAAAGTTCTATCAACCAATGTAGCATCAAAACCTTGTGCTTTAATTTCTGCTGGTCCTTGTCTGCGTTCAATATATTGATACAAAATTTTATCAAGAATGGAATAATCTGGCAAGCTATCACTGTCTTTTTGATTAGGTCTTAGCTCTGCACTTGGTGCTTTATCAATAATATTATTTGGAATGATTTCTTTTTCTCGATTTATATATTTTGCCAAAGCATATACCTGCATTTTATAGCAATCTCCCAGCACACCTAATCCACCAGCCATATCTCCATATAAAGTTCCATAGCCTGTTGCTAATTCACTTTTGTTACTTGTGTTTAGCAATACATATCCAAATTTATTTGCCATTGCCATTAATAGATTCCCTCTTGTTCTGCTTTGTATATTTTCCTCTGCTACACTAAAAGGTAGGTCTTTAAAAATTGGTTTTAAGGTTGACAAAAACGTTTCATACACATCAGCAATTTTAATAATGTCATAAGGATTATCTAAGTTTTTACTTAGCTCTACTGCATCATTCACACTATGATCTGTACTGTATGGTGAAGGCATTAGAATAGCTCTCACATTATCTTTGCCCAATGCTGCACAAGCTAATGCAAGTGTAACAGCACTATCAATACCACCACTGCTACCAAGTATTGCTTTAGTAAAACCCATCTTATTAAAGTAATCTTTTATACCCAAAACAAGTGCATCATAAATTTGATGGATGTTTAAATTTTCATCTAAACTTATTGGGTTTAATTCTTGATTTGGAACAGCAGATGCAACTTCAACTATTGATGAATTAATTGTACCATCATCATTAATTTCAACTGCTTCTAACGCTTCTGTAAACATTGGTAATTGCTTGCATAAATTGGCATTTTTATCAAACACTAAACTTGCTCCATCAAAAACTATTTCTGTTTGGCTACCTACTGCATTACAATAAATCATTGGCAATTTATACTTCAACACATTGGCTTTAATAATGGCTTTTCTATCTTCATTATGTGTGTAATCAAAAGGAGATGCTGAAAGGTTAATCATCAAATCTGGACTGTGTTTCATCAATTCATCCATTGGGCAAATTCTATACAAAGGGTTATCGCCTAAGTTCCAAATATCTTCACAAATAGTAATGGCAAGTTTCTTGCCTTTAAATTCTACAACATTCCAATTATATGCAGGTTCAAAATATCTGTATTCATCAAATACATCATAAGTTGGCAATAATGTTTTATGAATTTCTGCAATTATTTTTTTGTTGTATAAAAAGAAAGCAGCATTAAATAAATCCTTGCCTTCTTTAATAGTGTTACGAGCTGGAGAACCAATAATCACAGCTATTTCAGTAGTATGTTCTTTTATAATTTCAATGGCTTCATAGCATTTATTGATGAAGTCGTTGAACTCAACAAAATCTCTTGCAGGATATCCACATACACTCATTTCACTAAATACAATTAAATCTGCTTGTTGTGCTTTTGCTTCATTAATTGCTGTAATTATTTTTTGAGTATTCGCCTCAAAATTTCCAATATGATAGTTCTGTTGTGCTAAGAAAATTTTCATTGGGCAAAGATATTATTTTGAATGGCGAATCACCAACACGATCGATTTTGTTAAGTATTTTGAATTAAATTTTTCATTAATACATTGCAAAGACTGCTAAAAAAAATAATGCGAATAGAATGTTCTTATCTTTACCTCCTAAAGCAAAACTATTTTGGCATTTGAAAAAAAATATACTGAACAAGAACTTGTTTGTTTATTAAAACAAAGAGATAAAACTGCTTTTGGTTATTTATACGATAAATATGCAGCTTCGTTTTATGGAATGATTCTTACAAATTTAAACCATAATGAAAAAGCTGCTCAGGATATACTACAAGATGTTTTTGTTAGAATTTGGAAAAATTTAGAAGGCTACGATAACACACAAGAAATTTTATTTACTTGGATGTTTAAGATCGTTAGCTCAACGATTAAAGATAAAATAGGCATTATAAAAAAAATTTCAATCCAAATGGTAAATAATAACGTAAGTATTATACGGCATTAGAAATATTGAACAAGAAAGTAGTTGAATAAATGGATATAAAGGAATACATAGCGTCTGGAGTTTTAGAGCAGTATGTGCTTGGAACTATTAGTGATGAAGAATTGCTGACAGTTGATCAAATGGCAGCCTCATACCCAGAAATCAAAGAAGAAATTCTATCAATTAGTTATGTCCTTGAAAAGCTTGCTATTGAAAATGCAATTGCCCCAGACGAAACTATTAAACCATTTATAATGGCTAGTATAGATTTTATGGAGCGAATGGAAAGTGGTGAACAACCATCATTTCCACCAATATTAAACGAGAGTTCTCGTTTAATAGATTTTGCATCTTGGATTCATCGTGATGATATGGTTTTGCCTTTTGATGCAGGAGATTTATATGCAAAAATTATTGGCTATACACCACAAGCTACAACGGCTATTGCTTGGATTAAAGGCAATGCACCTGTTGAAACTCACGATAAAGAATATGAGAAATTTTTAATTATTGAAGGTACTTGTGATATTATTGTTGAAGACAAAGTATATCAATTAGTCGCTGGCGATTATTTTGCAATTCCACTTCACAAAAGTCATCAGGTTAGGGTTACATCTAGTATTCCTTGCAAAGTGATTCTTCAAAGAATTGCTGCTTAGCTTTTACTTTTTAAAAAGTAATTTATAAATCCTATCCAATTCTAATTTCTCTGTTGAGGTTAGTTTGTCGTGTTTATCAAAATTATTATGCATACCAATTACAGCTTTGTGTTGAGGATATTTTGCTAAAATTTCATTTAATTTATTTTCTGTTTCGGCATCTTTTTTAACTTCACTAATTATAATAGGTGCATCTTTCTTTTCTCGTGTAGGTAGTTTAGATAATGTTACTTGAAGTGTTGCCAATAACCCTGCTGGCAAGTCTGTAATTTTTTCTGCTTTATAAAATAATCCTTGCAATTGTCCCTTGGTTAAAAAACCTCTGTCTTCGTATTGATGCATTAAACTCATTACAAATAAATCATCTTTATTACTGTTGTAACAAGCTGTTAAAATTTTTTCTACAAAGTCTAGTCCGTCTTTTTTGATTTGCATAAGTATTCAATGGTTCAAACATAAATAATATTTGTCATTTAGTTGGTAACACCAATAGAGTAGCACTATTTAAGCTACAAGTTTTATGAAGCAAGAACTGAGATAATATGAATCATTAAAAATCTTTTGTGGAAATATTTGTTTATTGTATCTAGATGTTTTATATGCCAAAGCAAATGACTCGATTTCTTTTACTCTTAGTTTTATTTTGTGGCTTTGCGTGCAAAAAAGCAAAAACAAAATCAACTAAGAAACAAACAATAACAAATCAAAAAAAATCAGCTACAACTATTCCTTATAGTGCAATGAAATTAAGAATAGATTCATTAAGACACAGTTTTAAGAACAGGGATATTTTATATATTGAAAAACAGTTTTCCGCTGTAATTATGGATTCAATATTTCCTTACTGGTATGGCACATCGTGGGATTTTAATGGCACAACTCAACAGCCTCAAGAAGGTTCTATTGCTTGTGGTTATTTTGTAAGTACAGTTTTAAGAGATGCTGGATTACATATCAATCGTATAAAAATGGGGCAAGCATCATCTGAATATATTATTCATCAACTTGCACAAAAGAATGACATTAAATTGTTTTACAATAAACCAATTGATAGTGCATTAGCTTATGTAAAAAATAAAGGCAAAGGGATTTATATAGTAGGTTTAGATTCTCACGTAGGTTTTTTAGTGAGTGATGCAAACAATATTTGGTTCATTCATTCAAAATGGGTTAACCCAAAAGCTGTGGTAAAAGAGATTGCAAAACTTTCTGGTATACTAGGTTCTTCCAAATACAAAATGATTGCTAAAATAAGTTGTAATTCTGATTTATTGAAATCTTGGCAAAGAGATTAGTGGAACTTTAGTCCCAATATTTTATAGAAAGCCTGGTTGCTAAACTAAAATTATTATGTGTTTACATCTATACTTTGCCTCATCATTTGCAAAGCAAGATTAGTTAGTTCATATTGCTGATAGGCTGTTCTAACAATTAACCCCCTGCGTTTTAGCATAGCAATATGTTTTGATAGACCCCCAACACTAAACCCCGAAATTTTAATTAAACTGCTATGGCTTTGTTTGGGATTTTTATATAGCTCAACCAGTATTTTAGCAGCTGCCATAGCCGATGGTCTTGAGCATTTAACAATCAACCCTTTAATTTTTGAGCGAAAACTGCTCATATTTAGCTTGGTAACATCAATATCTATCTTGTTAATGCCATAAACAATCTTGTTTGTTGTTATTCCTAACTGAACATTTGATGAATTAAACTCATTTTGCGTTGCTCCTAACTGAACATTGGATAAATCAAGTTCATTTTGCATTCTTCCTAATTGGACATTGGATAAATCAAGTTCATTTTGCATTCTTCCTAATTGAACATTGGATGAATCAAGTTCATTTTGCATTTTTCCTAATTGAACATTGGATGAATTAAACTCATTTTGCATTGCTCCTAACTGAACATTGGATAAATCAAGTTCATTTTGCATTACTCCCAACTGGATATTGGATGAATTGAATTTATTTTGTGTTATTCCTGATTTCACTTTGGGTGAACTGAACTCATTTTGCATTATTCCTAATTGGACATTGGATGAATTAAGCTCATTTTGCATTGTCTCTAACTGGACACTGGACAAACCGAGTTCATTTTGTGTTATTCCTGATTGGGGATTAGGCAAAACAAGATTATTTAAGGTATTGCCTAACTGTTGAAGGGAAGAAATAAACCCATTAATGCTGTCTGTTACCAATTGACTGGGTAAATCTTTGTTATTTGAAGTGTTGTTTAATTCAACTTGCTGTTGTTGTGTTTGCAACAGATGAATTAATAGTTTAAGATGCTGTTGCTGTGCATTAATTGTTGTTTGTAATTGTGCATATACTGCATTTAGCTGTTGTAATTGTTGCAAAACCTGTTCCATAGGCTTTTGTTTTTGATGATTGGAGTGGGAAGGTAGGGGGAAATGGAATTAATGCCAAAGGCAATATAGTAATGCTACGAGGCTACAAGCCTCGCAGAGCATAGATTCAATTAACTATTTCTTTTTAATAAAATATAAAACATAAAAGCAATACCAAATAGTGTAAAAAAAATATAAACGCCCATCAATACATAACTGTAAGTTTTAATTTCCTTGTCTTTGTAAAACTTTACTATATCTCTACTCTCGCTCTTCGAGGCTTGTAGCCTCGAAGCATTATTATGTTGCTTTTAGCAACAAACAATATTAATACAAAATTCTATAAAGTCATTGCGAGGTACGAAGCAATCTTTCAATTTGAATAATGCCAAAATTTAGTGAGACGGCTTCGTGCCTCGCAGCAGCGACGAACAAAATATCCTACCATTTAGAAACCTCTTTTAACCATAAGTCAATCCAATTAGCATTCATACTATTTATTAAATCCATTTTCTGTTGTCGATTACCACCTTTAATTCTCTTTTCTTCTGCAATTGCTAATTCTATTGTTTCGTACTGTTTGTAATAAACAAGTTTAGTTACATTGTATTTAGCAGTAAAACTATCTGGATAATATTTTGAAATATGTTGTTGCATTCTAACAAATAAATTAGAAGTAACACCTGTATATAAAACCGTGTTGTTTTTATTAGTAAGAATATATACAGTTCCTGTTATTTGCAGAGGCTTTGTCATATAATAAATACCTATTAAGTCATTGCGAGGAACGAAGCAATCTTTTGCATAAATAATGCCCATGCTTAATGAGACTGCTTCGTTCCTCGCAGTGACTAAAGAACCTACTTCCTCTTCACCATTGTTAAAATCGTGGCAACACCTACTAATTCTTCTGTTTCATCAATCATTTCAACTAGCCATTTTACTATGCCTTTTGGTATATCATTTTCATCTTTGGTGTCTTGAGGTAATTTTTCTTTGCAAGTAAAACGTATATAAATTTCAGCACCTACATAAACAGGTTTAGTAAAGCGTAATTCATCAATGCCATAGTTCAATAACACAGGGCCTAAATCGCTACCATCAACAAACAACCCTGCTGCTGCACTCATAATAAAATAGCCATGTGCCACTTGGCGTTCAAACATTGTTCCTTCAAAATTAGTAAAGGTTTTATGAGCATAAAACTGGTCGCCACTTAGGTCGGCAAATTTGTTAATGTCTTCTGCTGTTATCAATCGTTTTGCAGTAATTAATTGGTCGCCAATATTCAGTTCTTCAAAATATTTTCTAAATGGATGAATGCCATCGTGATTACCTTTTGCATATTGTTGATACACGTTTGTAATAGCTGTTAACATTGATGGAGAGCCTTGCACAGCTACACGTTGCATATAATGTTTTACACCACGAATACCACCCATTTCTTCACCACCACCTGCACGTCCTGGACCACCGTGAACCAGCAATGGCAAAGGACTTCCGTGTCCAGTGCTTTCTTTAGCACAATCATTATTCAACACTAAAATTCTACCGTGATGTGTGCCTGCACCAATTACATATTGTTTTGCATTTTTCGCAGATGCAGTAATAATACTGCTACATAAACTACCCTTTCCCATTTTGCTTAACTCAATGGCATCGTACATATTTTTATAAGGCATCAATGTGCTTGCTGGTCCAAATGCTTCAATTTCGTGAACATCATTTGATGCAAAAGGATTTTCGTTGAGCATTAAAATTGGACTAATAAAAGAACCAATTGTTGCATCTGCATCTATTAACTCAACACTATCTAAACTACCATAAATAATTTGCGAACTCGCTAAAAGCCTTTGTAGTTGGGCTTTTACTTCTTTCACTTGCTCTTTACCTGCAAGGCTTCCCATTCTTACACTTGCGTTTAATGGATTGCCAATAGTGGTTTGTGCTAATGCTTTTCCTAAAGCAATTTGCACGTCTTCAATTTTATTTTCAGGTACAAAAATTCTACGCACAGCAGTACATTTTTGCCCTGCTTTGGTAGTCATTTCTTTTCTTACTTCTTTAATAAAAATATCCCACTCAGGCATATCTGGTGTAACATCATCGCCCAATACCATACAATTCAAACTATCTGCTTCCATTGTAAAAGGAATATTATTTGCCAAGATGTGTGGATTGGATTTTAGCATTTGTCCAGTAGTTGCAGAGCCTGTAAACGTAATCACATCCTGCATTGTAGTGTGTTGCAATAAATCTCCTGCACTACCACAAAGCAATTGCAATGCACCATCTGGCAAAATGCCACTTGCAATAATTTCTTTAACAACAGCCTCAGTTAAATAACTTGTAACTGTTGCAGGCTTCACAATAGCAGGCATTCCAGCCAATAAGTTTACAGCAATTTTCTCCAACATTCCCCACACAGGAAAGTTAAAAGCATTGATATGGATAGCAACACCTTCTTTAGGAACTAACAAGTGAACACCCATAAAACTATTGCCTTTACTAAGGTTGTGGCTATCGCCATCTATACAAAAATTTTCATCAGGGAATTTTCTACGAAGTGAAGCATTGGCAAATAAATTACCAATACCACCTTCAATGTCCACCCAACTATCGGCTTTTGTTGCACCAGTTTTATAACTGATGTCATAAAATTTTGGCAGGTGATTTTGTAAGTGAAAAGCCAATGCTTTTATCATTCTACCGCGTTCGTGAAAAGTAAGTTTCCGAAGGTTTTTATTACCAACCTCTCTTGCATAGTTGGTGATTAAATTGTAGTCTAACCCTTTGGTAGAAGCAGTTGCAATAGATTCTCCTGTTACTGCATTGTATAATTCTTGTCCTTGTCCATCACCTGTAACCCAAGAGCCAAGCACATAGTTTTCTAGCATTTGCATCGTTAAAATTTAGACAAACATACGAAGACTGTACATCAATACAAATGCTATAATTTTATATTATTATGGTATTACTCCCAGCCAATATTGATATAACTTTCTATCACAAGATTGCGATTATATTGTTTGGCTCTTTTAATTATTAAATCTAGATATTCTCTAGCTTCTTTTAATTCTTCGATTCTTCTCTCATTATGAGCTGTATCTTTATTAAATCTTTCTTTGTTGCTAAATGATTCAATAGAATGATAATTGATTTTTGAACTAATCAATGTTGATATAACATTCTCGGCATCTGCAGCAGAGAATGTTCCATCAATGAGTTTGAGACAATGTGTTTTTTTCATAATTAGCAGTTAAGTTCGGCAAAACAGTTTAAATTCACTTTTTCAGTAACACTAGATAAATGGTTTCTTACTTCACTCAATTCATTTTGCAATTGTTTGATTCTAGTCTCGCGTTGCTTGATATCTTCTTCATTTTTTGAACCATCAATCTTGTCTTCATGATATTTTATTTTTACTTTGATTAGTTGACTTAATAATTCAACTGCTTCGGAGGCTTCAAAACTTCCCTTAATAATTTGTAAATTCATATTTGTAAATTTATTGTCCTTGCCCTAATGAGAAAGATAGCTTTCCTTCAAATGTGTAAAGGTTTTCTGTTTTAATGGTATCAATATTTTTTTCGATAGCTTTTGATAAAATTGTTATAATATTTTCTTTGTTAATTGAATTATTTTCAGTTGACTGGAACCTGCATCTCCAATGGTCTGTACAAAAAGTTTCTTTGAAACCATCTGGCCAAACTTTAATGCCTCTGTTTGTTATCATTTTTAATTGCAGATTTTGCAATTCAATTTGCTTAATAGATGCTGCTAAAATATTGGCATCTGTGCCAGCCCAATGAACAAAAACATCTACACCAACGAGTTCTTTATTCTGAGGTGCTTTTCTTACATACTTAGGAAGATTTAATGCTGTTCCTTTTGCATAAGATGCAGCTTTTAAGGTAGTTGGTTTTGCACCAAGATTTTTAATTACAGCTTTTGCAAATTCTTTGGTACCCAGTTTTTCTTTACTAATTCCCTCTTTAAAAACATCGTAAGTGTGAATGCCATCTTCAATAGTTTTTAACCAAGCATTTTGAACTTTTTCTGCAATGTCAGTTTGTCCAATATGATTCAACATCATAATAGCTCCTTGTAATAAACCAGAAGGATTAGCTTTATTTTGACCGGCGATTCTTGGAGCAGAACCGTGAATAGCCTCAAACATTGAACATTCTTCACCAATGTTTGCAGAGCCTGCTAGCCCAACAGATCCAGTTATTTGTGCAGCCACATCAGAAAGAATATCCCCATATAAATTTGGCATAACAATAACATCAAAAATTTCGGGTGTATCGGCCATTTTTGCTGCTCCAATATCAATAATCCAATGTTCCTTTTCTATCTCTGGATATTCCAATCCAATCTCATCAAATACTTTATGAAACAACCCATCAGTTTGCTTCATAATATTATCCTTAGTGAAACAAGTAACTTTTTTTCTACCATATTGTTTAGCATATTCAAAGGCATAGCGTACAATTTTTTCGCAGCCTGGTCGGCTAATTAATTTTAAACATTGTACAACTTCGTCTGTTTGTTGATGTTCAATACCTGCATATAAATCTTCTTCGTTTTCTCTGATAATTACAATATCCATTTTTGGATGTTTTGTACTTATGTATGGGTGTAAACTTGAACAAGGACGAACATTTGAGTAAAGCCCCAAGAATTTTCTTGTTGTTACATTAAGACTTTTATAGCCTCCACCTTGTGGGGTTGTAATGGGTGCTTTTAAAAAAATTTTATTCCTTCTTATAACATCCCAAGATTCTTTAGCAATACCTGCAGTATTGCCAGCTAAATAAACTTTTTCACCAACTTCAATTTCTTCAATTTCAATTTTAGCACCCGCTGCTAAAATAATTTCTAAAGTGGCATCCATAATTTCTGGACCAATGCCGTCTCCTTTTGCTACAGTTATTTTTTGCATATATTTTTTGTTTAGAATGCAAAAATGATGTTATGAAATAATAATTTTTATTTATCTTTATTATATTAATCATAAAAATTATTTATGAACTATACTTTAAATCAATTGCAAATATTTTTAAAAATCACGCAAATAGGCAGTATTACTAAAGCTTCTGAAGAATTGAACTTAACACAGCCAGCAGTTTCTATTCAATTAAAAAATTTTCAGAATCAATTTAAAATTCCTTTAACTGAAGTAATTGGTAGAAAAATATTTATTACAGAATTTGGAAAAGAAATAGCTGTTGCAGCAGAAAATATTTTGAATGAAGTATCTAAAATTGATCACAGAACACTAGCGTTTAGTGGAAAACTTTCTGGCAGTCTAAAAATTTCTGTTGTTTCAACTGGAAAATATGTTATGCCTTTTTTTTTATCTAGTTTTATTAAACAAAATGAAGGGGTAGACCTTTCATTGGATGTAACCAATAAAGCCAGAGTTATAGAATCACTAATAAAAAATGAAGTTGATTTTGCACTTGTATCTGTTCTTCCAAATAACATTCAAATTGAAAAAATAGAATTATTAAAAAACAAACTATTTCTTGTTGGTGATAATGACTATAAAATCAGTAATAAAAAATTTGATAAAAAAATATTTGAAACAATTCCGTTGATATATAGAGAAGACGGTTCTGCAACAAGAAGCATTATGCAAAAATTTATAGAAAAAAATAGCTTATCAATAAGAAAAAAGATGGTATTAACATCAAATGAAGCTGTCAAGCAAGCTGTAATTGCTGGGCTAGGATTTTCGGTTATGCCTCTTATTGGAATTAGAAATGAACTTAGAGATAAAACATTAAAAATAATTCCTGTGAAAGGTTTACCCATTGCAACTACTTGGAATTTAATTTGGCTAAAAGGCAAAAAGTTCTCACCAGTGGCCGATAACTTTATGACTCACATAAAACAAGAGAAAAATAATATCATAAAGAATCACTTTAGATGGTCAGAAGACTTCTGATACCATAAAATTATTTGTTAAGAATAAAAAACATTTACCTTCTTTTATTCTTCATATTCAATTTTCCCTATCTTTCAAACCTAAGTAAGAAATTCAACAACTAAACTGCAAATTGATATGAAAATTGAAGAAATCAAAATCCTTCGTGGTCCTAATTATTGGAGTGTTCGTCGTGGCAAACTTATTCAAATGCGTTTGCAGCTAGAAGAACTTGAAGAAAAGCCAACCAATTTAATTGATGGTTTTTTAGAGCGATTAAAAGAGTTACTTCCTAGCTTATATGGGCATCGTTGTAGTGAAGAAAAACCTGGTGGTTTTTTCTCTCGTGTAGAAGAAGGAACTTGGATGGGTCACGTGATCGAGCATATTGCTTTAGAGATTCAAACCCTTGCTGGTATGGACACTGGCTTTGGTAGAACTCGTGGTACTGGCAAAGAAGGAGAATACAATGTGGTATTTAGTTATATGGAAGAAGATGCTGGTGTATATGCTGCAAAAGCAGCAGTAAAAATTGCACAAGCATTGATTGATGGAACAGAATATGATTTACCTGCCGATATTCAAGAGCTTCGTGAAATAAGAGAAGATACTCGCCTTGGACCAAGCACAGGCTGTATTGTAGAGGAAGCTGCAAAACGTGGCATTCCTTTTATTCGTTTAAATAAACAAAGTTTGGTGCAGTTGGGTTATGGTGTGCATCAAAAAAGAATTAGAGCAACTATTGCATCAACAACAAGCAATATTGCAGTTGATATTGCCTGCAATAAAGAAGAAACAAAAAACTTGTTAGGTGCTGCTGAAATCCCTGTACCTCGTGGTACTGTTGTTCGCACAGAAGAAGCTTTGCAAGAAGCCATTGATAAATATGGTTACCCTTTAGTTATTAAACCAATTGATGGTAATCATGGCAAAGGAAATACAACAAACATCACCACTTGGGAGCAAGCCATTACTGCATTTGAAGCTGCAAAAGTTTATGGTAGAAATGTAATTGTTGAACGTTTTATTACAGGTTTCGACTTTAGGGTTTTGGTAATTAATTCTAAATTTATTTGTGCTGCTTATCGCACACCAGCTGCTGTTACTGGAGATGGCGTAAACACCATTCAATATTTAATTGATGAAACAAACAAAGACCCAAGAAGAGGTTATGGACACGAAAAAGTTTTAACACAAATTAACGTGGATGGCAGCACAATGAAAATGCTAGATGATATTGGTTATACATTAGAAACTATTCCTACAAAAGGCGAATTAGTTTTACTGAAAACTACTGCAAACCTCAGTACTGGTGGCACTTCTACAGATGTTACAGATGAAGTACATCCTGCAAATATTTTTATGTGTGAACGTATTGCAAAAATTATTGGTTTAGATATTTGTGGTATTGATATTATGGCAAAAGACCTAAGAACACCAGTTAGTGAAAATGGTGGTGCTATCTTAGAAGTAAATGCTGCACCAGGTTTCAGAATGCATATTGACCCAAGTGAAGGCATCGGTCGCAATGCTGCTGAACCTGTAATTGATATGTTGTTCCCTGATAGAGGTAATGGTAGAATTCCAATTATTGCAGTTACAGGAACTAATGGAAAGACAACAACAACAAGGCTTACAGCCCATATTTGCAAAAGTGCTGGCAAAAAAGTTGGCTACACAACAAGCGATGGTGTGTATATACAAAACCAATTGATGATGAAAGGCGATTGCACAGGACCTGTATCAAGTACATTCGTTTTAAAAGATCCAACTGTTGATTTTGCTGTGCTGGAATGTGCAAGAGGTGGTATTTTAAAAAATGGTTTAGCATTTCAACATTGCGATGTTGCTATTGTTACAAATGTTGCTGCAGACCATATGGGACTTGGTGGCATCAACACTGTTGAACAAATGGCAGATGTGAAAGCTGTTGTGGCTGAAACAGTTTACCCACATGGCTATGCTGTATTAAATGCAGATGATGATTTGGTGTATAATATTAAAGACAGATTGAAATGCAATATTGCTTTATTTAGTATGGATGAAAATAATCCACGCATAAAAGCACATTGCAGCAAGGGCGGTTTAGCAACTGTTTTTGAAAATGGTTTTGTAACTATTTTAAAAGGCACTTGGAAAATTCGTGTAATGAATGTGAAAGAAATTCCTTTAACATTTGAAGGAAAAGCATTGCATAACGTGGCAAATTGTTTGCCAAGCGTAATGGCTTCTTATTTGTTTAAAACCATTACAATTGATGATATAAAAACTGGTTTGCAAACATTTGTTGCAGGTAGCAGCACAACACCAGGTCGCTTAAATTTCTTCCATTTTAAAAACTTCACTTTCCTTGCCGACTTTGCCCACAACCCACACGGATTAAGGCTTCTGTGCGATTTTGTTGGCAAGCTAGATTATAAATATCGTGTAGGTGTAATTAGTGGCACAGGCGATAGACGTGATGAAGATATTAGAGAATTAGGAGCTATCTCTGCAAGCTTTTTTGATGAATTAATTATACGTTGTGATAAAAATTTACGTGGCAGAACACCAGAAGATATTATTCGTTTATTACAAGAAGGTATCAATAGTGTTAACCCTAATATTCCACAAACTGTAATTGCCAACGAAAACTTAGCACTGGAGCATATTTATGCCAATTATAAGCAAGGTGCTTTATACACTATAATGTGCGATGTGGTTGCAGGTGCTTTGGATAAAATTAAGCAGTTGAAAGAAAGGGAAGATGTGAGTTAGAGCATTTTAATTTATATCTGAAAAGCCTTTTATTAGAGTATTTTAATAAAAGGCTTTTTTGTGTAATTTATCTGCAGTTATAGACAAATACTACAATATATGGCAGGTTATAAGCCAATAAGTATTACTGGCACTGTAGTTGCCATTTTAATATTTCATCAAAAAAATAAAATTTGAAACAATTATTACTTATTGTAACATTAGCTTGTTCAGTATCAACTTTTGCACAAACGCAAACAAAACCTTCTGACATTACAAGTAAAAACTCTTGGTTAAAACTAGGAATTGATTTAGGAGTGCCAACAGGCGATGCTTCAAACTTTAGCAGTTTTGTTGCAGGTGTGGATGTCAAAGGTCAATTAATGCAAACAAAGCATCTTGGCTTAGGCTTAACAACAGGCTACAACCATTTTTTTGCTAAAGAAAATGCAAGCAGCATTGGTGCTATTCCTTTAGGTGCATTTGTTCGTTATTACCCAGAAGCAAAAGGCTTTTTTGCAGGTTTAGATTTGGGTTACAGTTTCTTAACTAATTCTGCTGGAGCAAATGGTGGATTTTATCTTAAACCACAATTGGGTTATCATAACTACGATTGGAATTTCTTTGGCTTCTATAACAACATTTTTGTTAGCGGTAGCAGCATTTCACATTTAGGAATTGGTGCTACATACAATATTAGATTCAAATAATAAACTTAACTTCTTTCTCAGTTTATTAATGTAATATTTTTAATTGAAGAACCCCAAAACATAAAGTTTTGGGGTTCTTCAATTTTATTAGTCCTCTTCGGATGTTATTTTTAGCAGATGTTATTAGGTCGGCACTAAAAGTTAGACCTAATATCATCCTTTAATTTTGTTCAACTATTTATTTAGTGTAATCAGCATAGAACGAGTTTATTTTCTCTGCGATTTTTTGTACTTGTTCATTAGTTATGTCGTAGTAAATCGGTAATCTTACAAGGCAATCAGAGTATCTGTCAGCGTTTGGCAATTCACGTCCATCGTGTTTATCTGAATAAAATGCACTTTTATGAAGAGATAGATAATGAAATACCAATTGTGCATCATTCTCTTTTAAGTATTTAATCAAACCGCCTCTTTCTTCAGTAGAATTACAAATCATATAGAATGCGTGTGCATTATTTGTTGAATGGCTTGGAATTGTTTGTAATGTGCAACCATATTTAGATTGAACATCTTTTAAAAGGCTGTTATATAAATTCCATACTTCTAATCTTCTTGTTTGAATTTTTGCAATTGACTCTAATTGTGCCCACAAATAAGCAGCTGTTAATTCAGACATAAGAAATGAAGAACCAACATCTACCCAACCATATTTATCAATTTCTCCTCTAAAATATGCAGATCTATTAGTTCCTTTTTCCCAAATAATTTCTGAACGTTTAACAAAATTTTCATCATTTACAACAAGCATTCCACCCTCGCCACAAATAATATTTTTTGTTTCGTGAAAAGAGAATGCAGCAAGATTTCCTATAGAACCTAAAGGAATTTTATTACCAGTTTTACTGATATAATAATTATCAACAGCTTGTGCTGCATCCTCAACCAAAAATATGTTATGCTTTTTTGCAATTTCAGCAACTTTCTCCATATCGCAACTTGCACCTGCATAATGCACCACTACAATACATTTTGTCCTTGGAGTAATTAGTTTTTCTATTTCGTTACAATCCATATTAGGATTGTTTGATTCGCTATCTGCAAATACAATTTTAGCACCTCTTAAAACAAAAGCATTTGAGGTTGATACAAAAGTGTAGCTTGGCATAATAACCTCGTCACCAGCTTGAATATCTAAAAGAATAGCACACATTTCTAAAGCATCGGTGCAAGATGTAGTTAGTAAACATTTCTTAAAGCCATATTTTTCTTCAAAAAAAGACTGGCATTTATTGGTATATTTTCCATTGCCACATAATTTACCTAAAGATATTGCATCTTTAATATAGTCTAATTCGTTGCCAATGGTGCAAGGTTTATTAAAAGGAATCATAAGTATTTTTAGTGTGTGGTATAAATAATATTGAGGATATTCATTATCATTAATTGGGTATCAAATCTAAAATGAATTCCAACACTGCAAATTTATAGTTCTAGATGATAAGAAGCTGTTTGAGTTGATTAATAAATTTGCTGTAACGTTAATTTATTCAATAAGGACATTTTAAAAAAACTGTTTAAATAAACTCTACTTTAAAAACATAAATGATTCTAGTAATAGAGTTTTGAAATAAGTAACTCAAACAGCTTCCACGTTAATTAGTTTTATATAAGAGCATCTCAATTTTTGTCCATCTAAAAATAGCAACTTAAAAATAAACAATGCTCCAAAAAAGCAACTTACATTAAACTTACTTAGTCATTATGTAACTCTTAAATCGTTTAAGTTTGTATTTCTTAGCTAAACTTAAATAATATGCAAATAGATATTCAAAAACTAACACCTGCACAACGACAAGCTTGGTTGCAACACGCCATTGCACCACGCCCTATAGCTTTGGCTAGCACAATTGATAAAGAAGGAAATGTAAACCTTAGCCCATTTAGCTTTTTTAATTTATTTTCTTCAAACCCACCTATTGTCATTTTTTCTCCTGCACGCAGAGTTAGAGATAATACTACTAAACACACATTAGAAAATGTGATAGAAGTTGCAGAAGTTGGAATTAATATTTGCGATTATGATATGGTGCAGCAAGTAAGTTTATCTAGTTGCGAGTATCCCAAAGGTGTTGATGAATTTGCCAAAGCAGGTTTTACTAAACAAGTTTCAAGCATAATAAAACCGCCTTTAGTAAAAGAAGCTAAAATTAAATTAGAGTGTAAAGTAATTGAAATAAAAAGCCTTGGAGAAAACAAAGGTGCTGGTCAACTTATTATTGCAGAAGTATTAATGATGCACGTTGATGAAAACATTTTAAATGAAGATGGAAGCAATATTGACCAAACAAAAATTAACCTTATTGCTAGACTTGGTGGAGATTGGTATTCGCAAACCAATGCTGCAAATATGTTTAAAGTTCCTAAGCCAAATAGTCAATTAGGAATTGGTGTAGATGCTTTGCCACAAAGCATTAGACAAAGCAAACTACTTTCTGGAAATGATTTAGGAATGTTGGCAAATGTCAGCGAAATGCCAATAATCAATCCAGCTTTTGATGACGAAAAAATGAGGCATATTGTTCAATATTTTGCTATTAATCCAATTGCTATGGAAAACGAAATACACCAATATGCAAAAGAAAAATTAGCACTTAATAAAGTTGAAGAAGCTTGGCAGATTTTGTTGATGGGAGATGGAGTTTAGTTTATTAAATTAACCAACCTACAATTAGACAAGCGATCACAACAAAAGGAGTTGGCAACTTGGTTTTTTGTAATATAAAAAAGGTAGCAATTGAAATAGCAATTGAAACCCAACCATCTATTTTATTTTCTAAAATGGGCATCAAACAAACATCTTTTAATAAATAAAAAATAGCACCAATCATAATGCCTACCACAGCAGCATTAATACCTTCCAAAGACCTATAAATAACTGCATATTTTTTTAGATTATGCCACACAGGAAAAAAGAATAATACCAATAAGGCACTTGGTAAAAAAATGGCAATGGCACCCAAAAAGCAACCTTGCATTTGCAGCCATTTATCATCTTCGTTTCTAGTTACCATTCCTCCTGTATAAGCACCAATAGAAAAAACAGGGCCTGGTATTGCACGAACCATTCCATAACCAGTTAAAAAATCTTCCTTCTCCATTTTCAACACATCTCTTTTGCTATCTATAATTTTTTGTGTTTGAGGTCTTACAACATATTGTTCATACATCATTGGCATTAGCACATCTCCTCCCCCAAAAACAAGACTACTAAATCGATAATTATTTTCAAATAGATTGAATAGTTTTCGATTCTTCCAATGATTTTGTGTAGCAGTTTCACTGGCATAACCAGCGGCAATAAACAGAAAAAAGAATATAAGAATATTGCCCCATTTTATTTTTTTGGGGGGAACTTCAATTTGTGGAATTCTTCTGCTACTAAAATTAGTTGCAATTCCTGCACAAACTATTACAGCAGGGAAAATCCAAGGAGATTTGAAAAATAAAAATGTAGCTAAAGATGCAACAAATAAAATCACTTTTGTAATAGTATTTTTTATGCTGATATGAAATAATCGCCAAGCAGAATACATAATAAATCCAATGGCCATTGGATGAACAAATCTAAAAATGCCTAATGGTAAATTTCTATCTTTTAAATAATCAATTAAAAAAGATAAACTGCCCATTATTAGACAGGCAGGCGTAATCCAAATAAGTAAAGTAATGAATGCTAGTGTTAGACCACCACGTTTAAAACCAATAAGTGTTAATGTTTGTGTAGATGATGCTCCTGGCAACAAATTACAAAAAGCATTAAATTCCATTAATTCTTCTTCAGTTACATCTCTTCGTTGATGCACAAAAGTTTTTAGCATCATACCATAATGTCCTTGTGGGCCTCCAAAAGCCGTAATACTGTGCATTAAAACACTTCTTAAAAAAGGAATATGGCGAAGCAGAACCATTGGAAACAGGTTTGATCAGGGCATAAAGTAAACGCTTTTTTTGTAGTATTTTTAAGACAATATGGATAAAAGAAGCTTTTTAGGATGCAAACTTCAATAAAAAAAGCAGCCTCATGCAATCTAGTGAGTTTACCAGCGTTATTTACTAACAATTTTCTACATTTGTTTTATGGTTGTGCAAACTGATTTTGATATTAAAGAATTAAACATTGTTGAAACACTTACTGTTTCTAACTATTCGTTTAGTCTTGTCGTTTGGAACGATGAGGTAAATACCTTTGAATGGGTGATAGACTCATTGATGAATGTTTGTCAGCATACTGAAGAACAAGCAGAGCAAAGTGCAATGTTGATTCACTTTAAAGGAAAATATGCTGTCAAAAACGGCGAATATGAATCCCTAAAAGTAATGTGTGATGCTATAACTGAAAGAGGCATTGGTGCTACAGTTGAAGAAGTAGCGAATAAATAAGTTTTACGAAAACTATAATACAGATTTCCATTTATCTGTTTCTGCAAAATCTTTTATAACATTATTTCTTTCTATCAAGAATCTTTCAAGATAGGCTGTTAGAATTATCTTATTAAAAAGCTTACCCAATATTCCGAAAGGAGATTCAAAAGAAAAAACATCCTTCATTATTACGAATTCTCCTTCTTCAAAAAAATAATGATCGTGTAAAATTGATTTAAAAACACCATTAATTTGTTCGTCTCTAAAATGATGTGGTTTGTCGAAAGCTGTTATTTCAGAAGAAAGTTTTTGTTTGATTCCAAAGTGCGTTGCTTGCCAGGTTACAAATTCGCCATAGTTTATTAAACCTGATGTTATTCCATCAACTGCCTCTTCGTTTGTACTGGCTGTTGATATTTTATGCAGGTCAATGCTTCTAGACAAGTCGAAACAAATATCAATTGTTGATTTTATCTTTGTTTCTAATTTAATAATTGACATTATACAACAATTGAATTCTTCCTAATAAAGCAACCTTACTTTAATGGTTTCTTTTACCTGCTTTAACAACTCAATTGCTTTTGCAGATAGCTTTTTATCTACATCTAAAACTACATAACCAATTAAATCATTTGTGGTTAAATGTTGTCCTAGAATATTGATTTTGTTGGCAGCTAATGTGGTATTAATAGCACTTAAAACACCAGGCACATTGTTATGAATATGTAAAATTCTATGTGCATTTGCAACAGCTGGCAATCCTAATGCAGGCAATGTATGTGAACCATTTGTAATGCCTTTTTCAAGGTAATTAAATAATTTATTGCTTACATCTTCGCCTATATTTTCTTGTGCTTCTTCTGTGCTGCCACCAATATGTGGTGTTAAAATTACATTAGTTAATCCTTGTAATGGAGTAGTAAATTTATCTCCATTTTTTTCAGGCTCCCAAGGAAACACATCAACTGCTGCACCACTTATATGACCTTCTTTTAAAGTAATTGCTAAAGCATCTAAATCAACAACAGTACCTCGAGCATAATTGATTAAAATACTTCCTTTTTTAAACTGCTTTAATACTGTTTTATTAATGATATTATTGGTTGATGAATTCTCTGGAATATGAAGTGTTACTATATCAGCTTTACTAACTACTTCTTTAATATTTCTTGCAGATGTGGCATTACCCAAAGGCAACTTTGTTTCAATATCATAAAACAATACTTTCATTCCTAAACTCTCTGCCATTACGCTAATTTGTGAGCCAATATTGCCATAACCAATAATACCAAGAGTTTTACCACGTAACTCAAAACTTCCTTTGGCTTCTTTTAACCAAATGCCTTTGTGTGCAGCAATATTTTTATCTGTAATTCTGCGAATCAACATTATTGCTAAGCCAATAACTAGTTCTGCCACACTTCTTGTGTTACTATAAGGTGCATTAAATACAGCTACTCCTTGTTTTGTTGCAGCTTTTAAATCAACCTGATTAACACCAATACAAAAGCAACCAATTGCTTGCAGTTTAGGTGCGGCTATTAATATTTTTTTTGTGATTTGAGTTTTAGAACGAATGCCTAAAAGATGCACATCTTTTAACTCTTTAATTAAATCAGCCTCGCTCAAAGCACCATTTAATTTGCGAACATTGGTGTACCCATTTTGTTTAAAATGACTCACTGCTTTATCGCTTATATTTTCTAAAAAAAGAATATTTATTTTTTCTTTGGGGTAACTTGTGTTGCTGCTCATAGCTGCAAAAATAAAGTAGTTTGGGTATAGTTAAAAAAATAGCCACAGATTCTCAGATTATTCAATCTAATCTAAGAATCTGCGGCTAAAATATTCTAGAAAAATTATCTTTTACTAATCATTGAAGTTAAAGGATAACGTAGATTTTCATAACCCATCATATCAACTTTTACTGTGCCAACTACAATTGGACTTTCAACCCTTAATGGTATATGATTAGCATCATCACTAACCCAAACAGTCATATTTTCTCCACCTTCAAAAATGGTTCCTTTGATTAGTAATGGTTTAAATTTAATAGCATTGAATTTACCATATTTTGTTTTGATTTTCTCCTTACCTAAATATTTGATGTAGAGATTGTACACCTCATTATCTAAAAACATATTGAAGGGGATTTTATCATCAACTTTATATGCATCAAAATTCATATTTCTTGCATAATAAATTGAACTTAATACATCCTGAATGCAGTTAGGAACTTTGTAAACGCCTTTGGCAGTTACAGCAGTATTCGCCTTTTGATTGAAGGTAACATTTTCATAAATCTTATATCCACCTTCATTAACATCCCTCAAAAATTTATAGGGTTGAAGTGTGGCTGTATCAAAGTAACTTTCATATCTGTCCCTTACTTTAAAAATCCAATCATAATTACTATTGCTGGTGCCTTCTCCTACAACGTGATAAACTGGTTTGTTGTTATAGTTTTCAACTGTTGTTGTAAAGCTAGCATTACCAGCATTTACATATAAACCAACCACAGAATAATAAATAGTAAAGTCTATTTTTTCTCCGTTTTGAAAGGCTTTGTTGTAGATACCACAGAAATCATCACCTGCTGTCAATTTTGAAGAAATAACAAAAAGAGCGATTGTTATAAAAAGAATTTTTTTCATTAAAATAATATTCGTTAAAGAATGACTATTGTCGTTTAAATAGTTTCACACCCAGTATAAACAAACTCCCTGCCAAAGCAGGAAACACCCTATTTATAAACCATATAGCTGCTGCTGTAAAAACTATTCCTGCCGAATTGGTACTCAATAAGCCCAATAGCTGAATACTAATTTGTCCTCGCAAACCAAGTTCTGTAAGAGCTATTGTTGGCACAATAGCTAATATCAAAAAAATGATACAAACCATTAGTGCTAGCAATAAAAAATTTGCTTCTACTTGAAAAATTTTCAACAACAATAAATATTGTACTACAAATACAACGTATCGCAAAAAAGAAAAAAGCAAAACTTTTGTTAAATCTTTTATAGTAACATCTTCAACCTTTTGAATAAGGAAAGCGATTTTTTTGAAAATGGGTATTTTTTCAACTGCTTTTGTTAACCAAGATAAACTAAAATAAACCATCAACAACAATGTTGTGCAAGTTACTAATACAAACATTAGCCCTATATAAAGATAGACATTTAAGCCTCCATCGCCCAAGCCTTTTTGTGCAAATAAAACCCTTGAGAAAAACAACGCAAATAAGCCCATTGCAAAAGTTATAATTACTTGGCTCATACTACCAACCATTGTTAATGCAATTGCTTTTAGCCTATTTCCTTCTCCCAGAAACAAAGCTCTGCCCACAAAATCTCCAAGATTGTTTATTGTATTTAATGCAAACGCTTGACCACTAAAAACAGCCTTGAATGCTTTAAAAAAGCTAACATCTTCTAATCTTCTAATAAGCAATTGCCACTTTCTTGTTTCTAATCCCCAATTAACAAACATTAATAAAAAAACAATGAAGCAGTTGAAAAATTGTGATGTCGTAAAATTGTTTTTTATGTTCAGCCAGGTTTTTAGCAAATCTTTTTGCTGAGAAATGTTGTGATAGATGGAATATGAAAACCAAATAAACAAAATTGGACCAAGGATATAGTTGATAAATATCTTCAGTCTTCTATTCAAAATATGATTCTTAAGTTTAAACACTCATCAAAAATAATGGCATTACCTATTAAATACTACTTTAGCTGCAAAGATGAAAGAAACAAATATTATACTTGGTGTTGACCCAGGTACTCAAGTAATGGGATTTGCCTTATTAAAGGTTACAGGAAATCAAACACAAGTGCTGCTAATGGATGTTTTAAAACTAACCAAGTATAAAGATATTTATGAGCGATTAGAGAAAATTCATACCAAAATTGTAGAGTTAATTAAGCTATATCGTCCATCAACATTTGCCATTGAAGCTCCTTTTTTTGGTAAGAATGTCCAAAGTATGTTAAAGTTAGGCAGAGCACAAGGGGTTGCAATTGCAGCTGCAATGCAGGGTGGATTATTAGTTACAGAATATTCGCCCAAGAAAGTAAAACAATCTGTAACAGGCAATGGCAATGCAGATAAAGATCAGGTTTGGAAAATGCTGCAAATGGTTTTAAACATAGAAGAAAAACCACAATATTTTGATGCCACAGATGCTTTGGCTGTTGCATTATGCCATCATTATCAAACATCATCTGCATTATTTTCAAAAGGCAAACCAATGAAAGGTTGGGATGAGTTTATTGCAAAAAATCCAGCGAGAATAAAACAAAAGTAAATAGGTAGTGCTGAGTTGTAAGTAGGTAATGAGATGTATCAAAACCTATTAACCACTAACCACTAGCCATTAACCACTAACTATTGAGCGAAACAATTCATAAAACAAAAGGCATTGTGCTGCGATGTTTAAAATATGGCGATACCAGTATTATTGCCAGCATTTATACTGAGCTTTTTGGTGTGCAGAGCTACATAATAAAAGGCATTAGAAAAACCACCAAAAAAGGAGCAAGCAATATCAATTATTTTTCTCCTGCAGCTATTTTAGATTTACAGGTTTATCACAACGAGTTTAAACAACTACAATTTATAAAAGAATATCAATGGTCATATTTATATGAAAATATTTATTATGATGTAGTTAAAAATGCTGTAGCAATGTTTGCAATAGAACTGCTACAACATAGTATTAAACAACCAGAAAACAATCCTGATTTATTTTATTTTATTGAAACCAGTTTGAAAGATTTAGATAAATCAAACGCATCAATAACAGCAAATTTTCCTTTATATTTTAGTTTGAAGTTGGGGGAGCAGTTAGGTTTTGAAATTCAAGGGAATTTTACTTTAGAGACGCCTATACTTGATTTACAAGAAGGCTATTATATTAAAGAAAATCCAATTCACCCATATTTTATAGAGGGCAATTTGGCATCTTTAACAACCGATATTATCCATTTTAAAGAAGTGAATCAATTAGATATTTTAAAACTTAACAAAACGATTCGCAGGCAACTAATAGAATATTATATTCAATATTTTTCGCTACACATTTCTAATTTTCTGGAATTGAGAAGTTTGGAAGTTTTGAAAGAAGTACTTGAATAATTACTTAATTTTTTGCCTTAAATTGCTTGATAAACTCTTTAGTAAAACCGCTTAAAACAAGCCTTCCACTAATGGCTGCACGTTGCATTAATAATTCATCCCAATGTTCAGTATTACTCCAAAATGCCTTTTTTATTTCTTCCATTGCAGCAGGGCTTTGTGTGGATAAATTATTTGCAAATTGCACAGTAGACTGCTCCATTTCTGCCTTGCTTTCAAAAATTTCCACAAATAATCCTTTTTGTTTTGCCCACTCAGCAGTTCTAAAATTACCTGCATCAATAGCTAGTTCGTAGGCAGCAGATGTACCAATTTTTCTTTCAACTGCTGGCCCAACCACAAAAGGACCAATGCCAACAGCCAGCTCACTTAATTTAACAGCAGCATATTTTGTAGCAACAGTATAATCACAGGCAGATGCTAAACCAACACCACCTCCAACTGCTTTTCCTTGCACACATCCAATAATAAATTTGGGGCATTTACGCATAGCGTTAATTACATTGGCAAAACCACTAAAAAAATGTAGCCCCTGCTTTTCAGTTTCAATGGCAATCAGTTCATCAAAACTAGCACCTGCACAAAACGTTTTTTCGCCAGCACTTTTTAAAATAATTACGGCACAAGAATCATCATTGCCAGCATTAGCAATAGTTGTAGCTAGTTGTGATAGAATAATTGATGGTAAAGAATTGTGATGAGGTGTATAAAACTCAATTACACCTATAGAGTCGTTTACAGTATAATTTACGTAGGCAGCTTGCATAACAAATCGTTTTTGCAATATTACTGCAACCAAATTTACACAGATAAAATTATTGAATTTTAAAGTTTAAGTCGTTATGAAATATTAATTATCCTTCTTTTTTGGAGAAGTTTGTTTAGCATATTCCATAATAGCATCAATAACTTTTTTGCTTGGATTTAATGGCTTCTTTTTCAAATCGTCTAACTGTTTTTGAGTTCTTTTCAGTAATTTAATCTCTTTTTGCAATTCATCATCGTTTAGTAAAGCTTTGTCTATCGCCATTTTTAAAATGGGAGACGCTTCGCCGTACAAAAACTGCATAAGCTGTTGTTGAGAAAATTTTCGCATACATCTTAAATATTAGCTGTTATGAAATTACAGCTTTCGAAGGGTAGATGCGGAATGTACTCTATAAACGAGTGTGGATAACTATTATTGTGTTGTTATAAAAAAACTAAGGTTGTGGATTCTCTATTATAAAAATGTCTTCACCATCCTTCTTCATCATATATCTTTCCCTAGCAAATTTTTCAAGAGCATCATCGTTATTTTGAATATCAGATAATTCTTGCTTTGCTATTTCAATCTCCGATTTGTAGTAATTTTTTTTCTTATTTAAAATATTTAAATCGTTCAACCTACCTTTTTGAGTGATAGAATCATTTTCATCAAAAAACAGAACCCATACCACCAAAAACAAAAAACTAAGTAGATATTTATTAATAAAAATTGAAACCCATTTTTTCATAGGATAAAAGTAGTAGTTTGTTAAAATAAAAAATAGAATGTTTATAAATCTTTCGTTAAGTTATCAATCAGAAATGTCAATTATTTACTTTCGCAGCAATGTACTCAATCCTGCGTCAAATTTTATTTTGCCTTCCACCCGAAAAAGCACACTATGTTTCAATGAATTTGTTGAAATCTGGCTGCTCAATTTCTTTCATAAAAAAAATTATTGAAAACCAGTTTTGCTTTAATAATTCGTCATTAGAAAAAAATGTATTTGGACTAAACTTTAAAAATCCTGTTGGCTTAGGTGCAGGATTCGATAAAAATGCTTTTTACTTAAATGAATTAGAAGCTTTGGGTTTTGGCTTTGTAGAAATAGGAACAGTAACCCCAAAGGCTCAAGATGGAAATCCTCAACAAAGGTTATTTAGACTTCCGAAAGACAAAGCCCTCATCAACAGAATGGGATTTAATAATGATGGAGTTGATGTTATTAAACAAAGATTATACAATTGGAAAAACAAAGAAGCAAAAAAAGACTGCCCTTTAATTGTTGGTGGCAATATTGGAAAAAACAAAGCAACCGAAAATAATGATGCTTGGAAAGATTATAATCTTTGTTTTACTGAACTCTTTGATGTTGCAGATTATTTTGTAGTAAATGTTAGCAGCCCAAACACACCAGGACTTCGTGAATTGCAGGATAAGGAAATGCTTAGGAAAATTTTGTCTGAACTTCAAAATATCAATCAAGGTAAATCATCTCCCAAACCTTTATTATTAAAAATTGCTCCAGATTTAATTCTAAGTCAATTAGACGATATTGTTGCTTTAACAACTGAAGTTGCATTAGATGGATTGGTTATTGCCAACACAACAATCAGCAGAGAAAATTTAATAACTGATAAAACAGAAATTGAAAGAATTGCCAATGGAGGATTAAGTGGCAAACCTTTAAAACAAAAAAGTGATGAGGTTTTGCAATACATTCATCAACAAACAAAAAACAACATTTCAATTATTGCAAGTGGTGGCATTTTTAATGGTCAAGATGCAAAGGATAAATTTAATTTAGGTGCAAGTTTAGTGCAAGTTTGGACAGGATTTATTTACGAAGGCCCAGCAATTGCTATGAATATTTGTAAGGAATTAAAAAAGTAATTCCCACTTTGTAATTATTGCCAATTCATCTATACCAATAACTATATTTGATTTTATGGAACATTTATTTACCTCTGAAGGTTTAATCAGCCTTTTAGTTTTAATTGTATTAGAAGTTGTACTTGGTATTGACAACGTAATTTTTGTAAGCATTATAATGAATCGCTTGCCAAAAGAAAGTCAGCCAAAAGCCAGAATAACTTGGATGTTTACTGGTATTGCCATTAGATGCATTCTATTATTTGGGCTAACTTGGCTACTGGCTCAAAAAGGCAAAACCTTGTTTACATTTATGGACAATCATTTCGATTTATCAAGTTTAATAATGCTTGCTGGAGGTTTGTTTTTGATTTATAAAACTGGTAAAGAAATTCACGAAAAACTTGAAGGAGAGGTTGAACATAGTTATGGCGGAAAATCAAAACCACTTTCTTTTGGCAATGCAGTGGTACAAATTATGTTGATTGATTTAGTATTTAGTTTTGATAGCATTATTACTGCTGGAGGAACTGCAAAACATATAGAAGTAATGATTACTGCTGTAATTATTGCTATGATTATAATGTTTATTTTTAGTCCTAAAATTTCTGCGTTCATTCACAATCATCCAACATTCAAATTGTTAGCATTAAACTTTTTAATAATGATTGGTTTTACACTTTTGGTTGAAGGATGGGACCATGAAGCAGCAGAAAAATTACACTTAAAAAACTATGTTTATTTTGCAATGGCTTTTTCTTTCATCAATGAATTATTGAATATGAGATTAAGAAAAAAGAATGCAAAACCTGTTGAATTAAGAGAGCCAAAATTAGAAGAAGAAGCTAAAAGTGATATGGCTAAATAATGTGCTAATCTTCAAATCAGAAATTTTCAAACTAGAATTTTTTATGTCTAAATATAATAATGCCAAAGTAAGTTCAGGAATAGACTGGTTGTCTGTTTGGATTTATGCTGTGTTGGTGGCACTTGGCATTCTTTGCATTTTTATGGTAGAGTATAAACCAGATACTAATGTATTGCAAAATTTTTTGGCAGGGAAAGCAAACTACAGTAAACAGCTAATGTTTGCAGGCATTTCAGTTGTATTAGCATTGTTTATATTACTTGCAGATAGCAAACTTTTTACAGCCTTTGCAAATTTATTTTATGCATTTGGCGTGGTGCTAATGCTATCAACTTTTGTTATAGGCAAAGCCATTAATGGTTCAAAAAGTTGGATACCATTAGGTGGCGGTTTCAATTTGCAACCAGTAGAACTTTGTAAAATATTTACTGCACTTGCATTGGCAAAATATTTATCAAGACAAGAAACCAATTTCAACAATACCAAATCTCAAATAATTGCTATTGGTTTATCATTATTTCCATTAGTAGTTTCTACAATGCAACACGAACTTGGGTTAGGCTTGGTTTACACCTCTTTTTTTATTGTGATGTATCGTGAAGGATTACCACCAACATTAATGATTATTGGTGCATCTATTGGTGTTTTATTAATTGCATCAATTATTGTTGAACCCAATATTTTAGCCATTTCCTTAACTGTTTTGGCAGCACTTTTTATTTATTTATTGAGAAGACAAATGAAACGTAATCGTTTTTTGCTGCGTTGGATTATTGCTATATGGGTTTTCTGTGTGGGCTTTCAGCGTTTTGCAGTGCCATTTATTTTCAATCACGTTTTTGAATGTTATCAAAGCACCAGAATCTTTAATGCCTTTGGTGGAGATTATGATTGCACACAAAATAAGCACATAGCTAAAGAAGGTAGTAAACCTAAAAAGAAACCAGATGATTATAATGTTCGTCAAAGTAAAATTGCAATTGGTTCTGGAGGAATTTTTGGAAGAGGTTTTTTAAAAGGCACACAAACACGTGGCAGATATGTTCCAGAGCAACATACAGATTTTATTTTTACATCTTTGGGAGAAGCATTTGGCTTTATTGGATGTATTGCTTTTTTGGGTTTATATCTTTTCTTTTTATTTAGAATTATTAGAATGGCAGAAAGGCAACGAAGTACATTTAGCAGGGTTTATGCTTATTGTGTAGCCAGTATATTATTCTTTCATATTGCCTTAAATATTTTAATGACCATTGGTCTATTTCCATCCCCAGGAATTACATTGCCAATGATTAGTTATGGAGGTTCTTCATTAGTAACTTTTACAATACTAATTTTTATTTTAATAAGGCTAGATGCAGACAGGCAAATGGTTTTAAGGTAAAATATAAATATGAAAATTATCATCACATCTGCAACAGAATTTGAAGTTGCTACAGCAAAGCAAAAAATTAAATCGAAAAAAGGAGTTGATATTTCGTTTGCAGTAACAGGTGTTGGAATATTAGCTACTGCTGTTAATTTAGTTAGAATTTTTTATCAGGGAAAGCCAGATTTTATAATTCAAGCAGGTATTGCAGGAACATTTGATATGAATATGAAACTTGGTAAAGTAATGCTTATTGAAGAAGATTTTTTAGGCGATTTAGGTGTTGAAGAAAATGGTAAATGGAAAGATGTTTTTGACCTAAAACTGGTAAAGCAAAATAAAAATCCATTTAAAAAGAAAGGACTTAAAAATGCTTTCATAGAAAAATATAATACACTTGATTTATCAACTGTAAAAGCTGTTACTGTTAATCAAATTTCTACAAACAAAAATCATATTCAACAACTCATAAAAAAATATAATCCTTGTATCGAAACAATGGAAGGTGCTGCTTTGCATTACGTTTGCAATTGGTATAATATTCCATATTTGCAAATACGTTCTGTTTCCAACTATATTGGTGAAAGAGATAAGTCGAAATGGAAGTTAAAATTAGCAGTTGACAACTTAAACAAAGATTTGCTAAAATTGACTAAAACAGTAATCGATGTAATCAATTTAAAGCAATCAAATCGCGATGTATTTGATTAATTAGTAAATTTTATAGTAATGTTCACATTAGCTTTTTCTCCTTGCCCAAACGATACTTTTATTTTTGATGCATTAGTTAATAAAAAAATTGATACCGAAGGTTTAGGCTTTGATATCTTATTAGAAGATGTTCAAACCCTTAATCAATGGGCATTAGAAGGCAAAATTGATTTTAGTAAAATCAGTTATGGTGTGTTACCATTGATCTTAAATAACTATCAAGTTTTAGAAAGTGGAGGAGCTTTAGGTAAAGGTGTTGGCCCTATTTTAATTAGTAATGCAGATATTCAACATTCAACATTCAACATCCAACATTATCAAGTTGCAATTCCAGGTGAAAACACAACTGCTCATTTACTTTTTTCTTTAGCGTATCCAAATACAACTAACAAAAAATTTATGGTCTTTAACGAGATTGAAAATTATGTATTGCAAAATAAAAATACTTTAGGTGTCATCATTCACGAAAACAGGTTTACCTATCAACAAAAAGGATTACACAAGGTAATAGATTTAGGAAATTTTTGGGAGCAAGAAACCAATTCTCCAATTCCATTAGGAGGTATTGCTGCACATAGAAGAATTGATAAGTCCGTAAGCCAAAAAGTTGATAAATTAATTAAAAAAAGTTTGCAATATGCTTTTGATAATTATCCAATAATTACAGATTACGTAAAGCAACACTCACAAGAAATGGAAGAAGTTGTAATGAAGCAGCATATAGATTTATATGTAAATAATTTTTCTTTGGGTTTAGGCAGCGAAGGACAAAAAGCTGTGATTAAATTATTAGAAGTGTATCAACAATTGCATCCAAAAGTTACGATAAATTATAACAGTATTTTCCTTCAATCACACTAAATTAATACTAATGAAATTTATTTTAAAACTAGAAGAATTAGGTTTGTTGATACTTTTTTCTGTTATCTATTTTTATTATTTCAATGGAATTTGGTCGTTGTATCTAAGTTTATTTTTTGTTCCTGATATTTCTTTTCTTTTATACCTTATCACAAAAAAGTTAGGTGCTATTGCCTATAATATTTTTCATCATAAAGGAGTAATGGCAATGGTAATCTTATTGGGTTTATTACTAAACAATCAACTCATCACAAAAATTGGTCTAATATTTATGGCACACAGTTGTTTTGATAGATTAGCTGGTTATGGTTTAAAATATTTAGATAATTTTGATCATACACACTTGGGTTGGATTGGAAAGAGTAAACACAAAAACGAATAAGCTTTATGGATAGCAATTTTCTTGAATCAGCCATTAAACAATTTGAATATTACAAATCACTTGGTGAGAAAACTTTCAATCAATTAAGTGATGATAAACTGTTTTGGCAATACAATACTGAAAGCAACAGTATAGCGATTATTGTAAACCATTTATGGGGCAATATGCTATCAAGATGGACAGATTTTTTAACTACAGATGGCGAAAAAAATTGGCGAAATCGTGATAAAGAATTTGAAAATAATATTGCTACAAAAGACGAATTATTGACAAAATGGAACGAAGGTTGGCAATGTTTATCCATTGCACTCAATAGTTTAAAAAATGAAGATTTAACCAAATTTATTTACATTAGAAATCAGGGACAAACAGTTGTAGAAGCCATCAATAGGCAGCTTTGTCATTACAGTTATCACGTTGGGCAAATTGTATTTATTGGCAAAATGATTTGCAATGAAAATTGGGCATCATTATCTATTCCAAGAGGCAATTCAACAATTTATAATCAAGATAAATTCGCCAAGCCACAGCATCAAGAACATTTCACTGATGAGTTTTTGAATAAAAACCAATCACCTTAAAGAGCAAGAGTTATTACTTTCTTTATAAATTCTTTACACCTTTAAAGTTACTTTTGTAAACACAAAATAACTTCAAGATTGAAAGTATTAAAAACTAGAGAATATAGAAAAGTAACTCAACATCTAATTAGTCTTGTAACAGTTTTATTAATTACAACGGCCTGTTACTACAGTACAAATTTCATAGGTTATAAAGTTGTTGCACTTATTTTACTAATGGCAGTTTCTATACTTGCAATGCTGTTTGATATAATGCCAGTATTAGTTTCAGCAGTTTTAAGTGCATTAATCTGGAACTTCTTTTTCATTCCACCCATTTTTACTTTTCATATAGATTCTGCGGAGGATGCATTATTGTTTTTGATGTATTTTCTGATTGCTACTGTAAATGCTGTGCTAACTTTTAAAATAAAAGAACAAGAAAAAAAAGCAAGAGATAAAGAAGAAAAAGAACATACCATAAAGCTCTACAACACTTTGCTGAACTCACTTTCACACGAACTAAAAACACCTATTGCAACTATTATTGGCAGTGTTGATACTTTAAAAGAAAATGCAAATAATCTTTCTGATTTACATAAAACAGAACTGCTAAACGAACTTGAAATTGCAGGGCTTCGCCTGAATAGACAGGTAGAAAATTTGTTGAATATGAGCAGGCTTGAAACAGGTTCTTTACAATTAAAAAAAGATTGGTGCGATGTAAATGAATTAGTATTTACAGTAATACAACAATTCACAGAAACAAAAAATCACAGTATTGTTTTTAATGAAAATAATAACTTGCCTTTATTTAAATTAGATATTGGATTAATAGAACAAGTGCTGCAAAATGTTGTTCATAATGCCATTCAATACACGCCAGAAAAAACAACTATTATTATTACTATTGAACACAAATTAGAAAGTTGTATTGTTACTGTAACTGATACAGGCAAGGGTTTTCGAGAGAATGAGATGAATATAGTTTTTGATAAATTTTATCGCTCGCCAAATACAAAAGCTGGAGGAACTGGTTTGGGATTATCTATTGTAAAAGGTTTTGTTGAAGCACATAATGGAACTATTGAATTGAAAAACAACATACCGAATGGAGCTAAATTTATCATTCAAATTCCTGCTGAAAGTTCTTACATAAATAATTTGAAAAATGAATAATCCAGAAATACTCATTATAGATGACGAACCACAAATTCGCAAGCTCTTGGAAATATCTTTAGAGAGTAACGATTATAAAGTGTGGCAAGCATCAACAGGAAAAGAAGGAATTATTATGGCTGCTAATCATCCCCCAGAATTGATATTACTTGACATTGGTTTGCCTGATAAAAGTGGACACGAAGTCTTGAAAGAATTAAGAGCTTGGTATAACAAGTCTATCATTATGCTTTCTGTTCAAAATAGTGAAGAAGATATTGTAACAGCCCTTGATAATGGTGCTACAGATTATCTTACCAAACCCTTTAGAACAGCTGAGTTGCTAGCTAGAATACGTGCTGCAATTCGTAGAAATCAGCAAACAAATAATCTATCTACTATACTAAATTTTAATGCCCTACAAATTGATTTAACTGCACGAACTGTTAAAAAAAACAATGAAATATTAAAACTTACCTCCACAGAATTTAACTTGCTTACTCTTTTTGTTAATAATGAAGGGAGAGTCTTGACACATCAATTTATATTAAAAGAAGTTTGGGGTGTTGGCTTTCAAACTGAAACACAATATCTAAGAGTTTTTGTGGGTACACTTCGAAAAAAAATTGAGGACAATCCCAATCAACCAAAATATATCCTTACAGAAAGTGGTATTGGATATAGGTTTATATAGTCTTTATATTTTCTTTATGCAGTTATCTCCCTTCTTTATAATTTACATATAGTCTACAAATCATTTTTGCTTTTCAATATTAAAGCAACAAATGTCAAGCAGCAATTCATCACTAAAAAAAATTACAGCAGCCTCCTTATTAGTAGCCTTAGGAATTATTTATGGAGATATTGGTACCAGTCCTTTATACGTCTTAAAAGCAATTGTTGGCACTAAACCAATTGATGAAACCCTTGTTTTTGGTGGGGTTTCATGTATTTTTTGGACGTTGGTTTTTCAAACAACTGTTAAATATATTTGGCTAACCTTAATGGCAGATAATGAAGGGGAAGGTGGTATATTTTCTTTGTATGCACTAGTTCGTAGGTATGGCAAAAAATTAGTGATACCAACCATTTTGGGTGCAACAACTTTATTAGCAGATGGCATTATTACACCACCTATTTCAGTGGCATCAGCAATTGAAGGATTGAGTATGGTAAAAGGGTTAGAAAACTCCATCATCCCAGGAAACATTTTAACAATTGGAATCGTTATTGCCATTATATCTGCACTGTTTTTCTTTCAGCGTTTTGGCACA
>JANYEB010000189.1 GCA_025363355.1 Chitinophagaceae bacterium
TAAAGATGATATCTATTATTGGAGTGAGTTAAATAAAATAATCAATCTGTATTGTCAGCTTAAAAAGATTTGCCCTGAATTAGATTCTATCAATATTGGTGGTGGTTTTCCTATTAAACATTCTTTGGGATTTGAGTATGATTATCAGTTTATGATTAATGAAATTGTAAGCAATATTAAAAAAGCTTGCAAGAAAGCTAAGGTTCCAATGCCACATATTTTTACAGAGTTTGGAAGTTTTACCGTTGGAGAAAGTATGGCACATATTTATAGTGTTATTGCAGAAAAACAACAAAACGATAGAGAAACTTGGTATATGATTGATTCAAGTTTCATTACTACTTTACCCGATACTTGGGGCATAGGAGAGAAGTTTTTAATGCTGCCAATTAACAAATGGGAAAACGAATACCAGCGTGTGGTGCTTGGTGGAATAACTTGTGATAGCCACGATTATTATGATAGTGAAGAGCATATTAATGAAGTGTTTCTTCCCAAAATTGCAACTGCAAAAATTGATGATATTGATAATAAAACACCTTTGTATGTAGGCTTCTTTCATACAGGTGCTTATCAAGATCAGATTAGTGGTTATGGAGGAATTAAACACTGTCTTATCCCATCTCCAAAACATATTATTATAGAAAAAGATAAAAATGGTAAGCTTGTAGATTGGGTGTATGCTAAAGAACAAACTGCTGCAAGTATGCTTAAAATATTAGGTTATTTAAAGTAGAGAATTTATTCTAAATATTATATATAGCACCTCTTTTAATTAAAAAAAGTAGGTGCTATTTTATTTAATGTAGTTTGAGAGAACCCAATGATCGTTATTCGTCATTTCTAAGGTTCTTGCCTGAGAAATCTTATTGGGCAGACTTCTCCTAGCGTAGAAGTGACGATTTTTCTAAAACCCATACTTCTTCCACAGCTCTGGCATATCAATATTAAAGGATAAAATTTCTTTGCTTTTGGGGTGAGAAAATTCCAAGTGAAACGATTGTAAAAAAATACTTCCATCAGGTGATGAACGTTTGAATCCATATTTCACATCTCCAACAATGGGGCAACCAATAAAAGATAATTGAGCCCTTATTTGATGAAACCTTCCAGTGAGTAATTCTATTTCCAATAAATGATATTTTAAGGAAGATTGAATTAGTTTGTATGCCAATACACATTGTTTACTATGTGCAATTTCTTTGGCATAAACTTTTGCTTTGCTCTGTTTACTATCTTTAATAAGCCAGTGTGTAAGCGTGTCTTGCTGCTGTGGTGTTGGATTTGCAATAACAGCTCTATAAAACTTTTTAATGTTTCTGTTTTTAAAATCATCTTGCAACATCGAAAGACTTTCTTTGTTTTTTGCCAATAAAATAATACCACTCACTCTTTGGTCTAGCCTATGAACAGGCAATAAATCTTTGCCCAAAACATCTATTAATGTTTCATCATTATTTGCAGTGTTTTGCGATGCCAAACCAGCTGGTTTATTTACCACTATTATATCATCATCTTCAAAAAGTGTTGTTATCATTTATTTGTATTTTGTGAATACTAGTTCAAAAATATGGGTAGTTAATTTACAATAACACTAAACTAGAAAGCCAACCCGTTTGGGTTGGCTTTGTATATTTTTAAAGAAAGAATTGCCAACCTTTTCTATCGGTTTGTGTCCTCACAAACCGAAACTATAATGTGGTTGGTGGGACACCAACCATTAGAGAAAAATTAATTTCTAAGTAATAATAAATATATTTGTACAAACAATAAAAAATTGCCTATGCGTAAATAAACATATTGTAACACATTAAAAACTGCTTCTCCAAATTACCACGTTTAAAGCAAGCAAATCAGTACAGAGATTAATGGTTACGCCGATAAGGCGTAGCTGTGTCTTTTGTACTGATGGGCTGTGGTAAGCCTGGAGAAGCGAAAGTCATACGGCTACGCTATTTTTTTCTCCAAATTACCACAAAATGAAAAAGCTACTTATTGGCTTTTTAGTAACGCTATGTTGCATAAGTTGCAAGCATAAAGTATCTAATACAGAAAAATTACAACTGGATGGAATCGAATTAAAAGACAGTATAAAAAACTACAGTTATCACACACCTTCTTATATTAGAAGAAAACTTCAATTTGAACAATATAAAGTAACGGGTAAAATTGTATGGATAGGCGATTCTATTACCGATGAAATTGAACTTAATGAACTATTTTCAAGAGGTGATATTGTCAATAGAGGTATTGGAATGGATATAGTTCAAGGTGTTAAAGAGAGAATTGAAAAGTATATTTTGGATAAGCCAAAACAAATAGTTTTATTCATAGGGGTCAATAATTTGCGTTACTTCCCATCTACAAACCCAACACAGTTATATAATGAGTTGATAAGCCTAGTTTATAATATAAAAAAAAGGGATATTCCAATATTGTTGATTTGTCCATTAAAGCACGGATTGAGAGATAATCACGAGGGCGTTAATGTAAATGATAAAATAAATACACTTGATAGTTTACTTGGTAAAAACAAAACAACTTATGGATTTGAATATGTAAATCTTAATAACGAATTTGTACAAAATGAATTTATGAAAGATACATTAACAAACGACGGCATACACTTATTGCCAAATGGATTATGTATTATCAAGAAATTGATTAGTCCTTATTTGAAATAATTTAATAAAAAAACGATTATAATTTATAGTTTTTTTTTTATTTCGCCGATGTTAGTGTTCTTCACCAACATCTTTTTTAATAATTATAGGTTTTATGCAACCTTTAACTAGCGGTAAGGCAAAACCATCTTGTTTTATGTATTCTTTAATTAAGAAATAGGCAAAATCATCTTGTTTTATGCATTTTTTAATTAAACAATGCATAAAACAATCTTATTTCATCTGTTCTTTAGTTAGGAAATGAACATAACAACCTTGTTTTGAGGTATCTTTTGTTGTTGATGATTGATTTTCACATTTTTTCCACAAGCCTGCAATTTTAACATTTTAATTATTGGATTATATTTCATTGTTTTTTAATTTAGCATTATTAAATCACCAAATAATCATTTAGTTATGAAAAAATCTTGGATCTTTATCATCAATCCGTTTTTAACAGCTACCAATGGTAGCTATCCTAATGCTTATCAAATTAGTGTTTTTCATTTGACAGCTTTAAACGCTGCTAAAACAGATCCTTTTTTTGCTGCATTACTGGCAACTTATCAACCCATTCACGATGCATTTGTTGCTGCCTATAACCAATGGACTTTGCAGGCTGGCTTGCAACTTGGGCAAACCGAAACTATTAAGCAATTGTTTAAAGATCTTAATGTAAACATTAAAACTTGGGATGTGGCTATTCAAAATGTATATCCCGATAGCACACCAACTTATAAAGGGTTATTGCCACACAAACGTGTTCCTTTTCAATCTGGCACACAAAACGAAAGGCTAACTGCTATTCAAAATTTAATTGATGCTATTGGTAGTGATGCTAATCTTTCAAAACTAAAAACTACTATAATTACTTTTCAAACAACTATTATGGCTGCAATGGGTAGCCAAAAAACGGCATTGCAAAAAACTGGACTAGATAGTGATGATGTAGAAGCTAACCGTATTGCTATGTGCATTGCACAGTATGCTAATTTGGGTGCTATGATACAGCAATTTGCTACTACACCTGAAGTAATTGAGCCTTACTTTGACCTGAAAAATATTAGACAAGAAATACAAACAGTGTTTACCAAAGAGCTTAAACCAAGCGAAGTATATTTTATTGCTAAAAGAAGCTTTAAAGCAGCAGATGTTATTGAATTTGATAATACTGGCAACACTGATATTTCATTTTATATTGCCGATAAAAAAGATGCAACTACTAGCACAGTAGTAATTAACGTGCCTGCTGGAGAAAGTAAAAGTATTGTGGCTAATGAACTTGGCGATATTACTAATCTGCATTTTTTAATTGCAAAAAATATTGATGATGCTATTAAGGGTAGTTTTGAAGCCTACTTAGAATAAACTTATTTAAATTTTGTGTCATAGAATGTTGATTTTAATGAATACCTCTGTTTCAGTCTTGTTACGGAGGTTTTTTATTGAATAGACCTTCAAGGTTTTGGGTTGCTGTTATATACTATCAATCCCAATTAGGAAAAGCATTTGCATCTATTATTTTATCAAGCTCAATTTGCCAAAGCACAGTATTATTACCATTGGTTACTGCAATGTATTTAGCCTGAATTTTTGAATTGTAAGCCAACACTTGGCTAATGGTATTGTGGCTTAACTTAACATCCATTTGTTTGCATTCAACAATCATCCAAGGTTGATCGTTTTTATAAATAACCAGATCGAATCTTTTTCTAAGTTCCCCAACTGCAATTTCTTTTTCAACAGCAATTAAAGAAGCAGGATATTTTTTTGTTTGTATCAGGTATTGAATAAAGTTTTGTCTAACCCATTCTTCGGGAGTTAGAATAAACCAGCTACGCCTTATTTCATCGTAAATTATTTCTTTATGATCCCTTTGCTTTATTTTAAAATCAAACTTGGGGTATGCTATATTTATCACTCGATAGATTAATTTATATATTTTTACAATATTATAGATTGTTTTAAAACTAACAGATTGAATTATGAAAACAAAAAGCGATATCGTTGAAAACTGGCTTCCACGTTACACTGGCGAGGCATTAGAAAATTTTGGTGAATATATTTTGTTAACCAATTTTAGTAATTATGTTGAACTATTTGCAAAGTGGAATAAAGTAAAAGTAGTTGGCAAAGACAGACCTTTTCAATGTGCTACTGCTAACGGAATTACCATCATTAATTTTGGAATGGGTAGCCCTGGTGCTGCAACTGTGATGGATTTGTTAAGTGCCATTAAACCTAAAGCAGCATTGTTTTTGGGTAAATGTGGTGGCTTAAAAAAGCGTCATCAAATAGGTGATTTAATTTTGCCAATTGCTGCAATAAGAGGAGAGGGAACGAGTAATGATTATTTTCCGCCAGAAGTGCCTGCAATGCCAGCGTTTGCTTTACAAAAAGCTATTTCAACAACCATCAGAGATTATCAAGTTGATTATTGGACAGGCACAGTGTACACAACAAATAGAAGAGTTTGGGAGCACGATGATGTGTTTAAAAAACATTTAGAAAGAGTAAGGGCTTATGCCATTGATATGGAAACTGCTACCATTTTTACAGTAGGTTTTTATAACCATATTCCAACAGGTGCATTGTTATTGGTAAGCGATAGCCCAATGGTACCAGAAGGCGTGAAGACAGAAGCAAGTGATAAAAAGGTAACAACTGAATTTGTTGAACGACATATTAAAATTGGTATTGATTCATTAAAACAATTAATCAATAAAGGATTAACTGTAAGACATCTTAAATTTTAAATGTGCTAGTCACTGCGAGGAACGAAGCAGTCTTTTGTAGCATAGAAAAATAGATTGCTTCGTTGGGCAAGAACCCAATCTCGCAAAGACAAGCAATTTTTTTCTGAGATAAATGAACGGTAAAACAGATTGAATACTGACAATAAAAAAAGCCATCAATTAAGATGGCTTTTTTTATTGTAAATAAGATAATAATATCCTAGAATAATAATTCCAATTGAAAAAGGAATAATGGCTAAATCTTTATAATGATAGCCAAGAATTGGTTTTGCATCAAAGCTAAAAAACTCACTAATCATCCAATAACTGTTAGCCAATATCCAAACTGTAACTGCAAGATTGTGGCATAATTCGCTCATTAATTCTTTGGTTCTACAAGTAATGATAATAGAGATAATTAATGTAGGAAATATCATTGCAATACCTAATGTTTTAATGCCCAAACACCAGGCTAAATCTTTAAATAACCAAAACACAATATGCAAGTTTTCCATCTTTCTGTATTTTGATGGAATTGAATATGGTGTTTCGGTTTCTTTATGCTGATTCATCTGTAATTAATTTCCAAAAGATGTTGTAAGTGTAGCTGTAAAGCCATAAGCAGCAGGTACAAATCTGCAAACACCACCCACACAAAATAAACCAGCACGTTGTTTGCCAAAACCTAAACTAAAACGTGTTGCATTTTTTGTAACACTTGCACCAATATTGTAATAGTGAATGCCTGTTGTGCCATAGTTATACAAATCACTAAAATAAAAAGTATAAGGAGATGCAAAAGAGAACTCTCCAATTGCAGAAGCCCAATTACCTTGATCTTCCTTAGTTGAAAGATGTTCTAGTTTTAAACGAACCGATTTTTGGCGACCATATTTATATAGGGTGCTAACTGCTATAACATTTGCAGAAACATCTGGGTGCGATGCTGCTTGAATTACTGATGCATTATAGAATATGTTTTGCAGTGCTAAAGTTGTTTCTAATTTTTTGCTCCACTTTTTCTTTACTTCAACATTAGCATCACTAAAAAACTTGTTAGTACCAACACTTAAAATGTCGTTACTGTTTTTTAATCCACCATAGTAAGAAAAATTTGCAGCTATTTTAGTTCCATATTTTCCACCAAGTTTAGTGCCTGGTTTAAAGCTGTAATACACATCTGTTTGAAAACCACTTTCTCCATTAACTTGTGTGTTATAAACATAAATATTGCTTGTTAAATAATCGTGTTGCTTTGTTAAAGCTGGAACATAGTTAACTGGTAATGATGTAGCAAATTCAACATCACGTTCGCTTCTAAAATCCATATTAGATAAGCCACGAGCAGTTAGTGTGATGCCAAAATTGTTTTTGCTGAAGCTTGCATTTACTAGTAATGCTTTTCCTTTTTCAAAACTATTATTGTTTAATAAGTGTGGGTCTTGACCTTTGTTTACATATTCGGCATTAACAGAAAAATTACTGCTATTAATATCTAATCTTGTTGCAAAAGAATTTACAGTTGATGGATAATCATCTTGTGGTCCTGTGTATTCTTGATATCTTCCAACATAACTTCCTCCAATAGCAATTGTTGTAAGGTGTTCTTTACCTTTTTTACTTAGCATTTTAGTAAGGTCGAACTCTGCATCAACACCTCTTACAATTGAGTTTGAATAGTCGAACAATTTTCTTGTTCTACCATAAAGAGCTTTGATTTTAGTAAATTCTGTTGGTTGAACATAAATGTTTACACCTTCAAGTGCATTGTTAATACCAATTTGTCTGTTTTCAAAAGAACGAAAGATTAAACCGCTACCAAACTGCTCATAAAAATCTCCAATTTGAACAGAGAAATTGTTTTCGGTGTATTTAAAATACTTGTTCACCATTTTGCTTTGGTTTTGTGGCAAAGCATAATATCCTAAAATAGATGGTAGATAACTTTCGTATTGAACACCTGCTGTAAACTTTCCAAAAGTGTAATCGAGTTTTAAAAAACTATTTGATCCAACTTTATCTTGAGGAACAGCTGCACCAATTTTATCATCTTTCATATAGTATTGAGAATAGTTCTCGAAACTACCATTTAAATGTCCTTTTAATAATTGATCTAATTGCTGAGAGAATGCTGCATTGATGGAAACGCAGGCAAATGCCGTAATAAATATTTTCTTCATTATGTGTTAAGTTGTGTTGTATTAAAGTGATTTGATTTTATCGAATAGATTATCTTCTTCACCAGCTATATAACCAGTGTGACGATAAACAATTTTATTGTTTTTTATGATAAGAACGTGAGGTACATCTGTGACATTTAAAGCTCTTTTAAGTTCGCTGTTAATATCTTGATAAACATCAAACTGCCATCCTTTACCTTTTACAAAAGATTTAACACGTTGTGCAGTTCTTGAATCATCAATTGCAATTCCAATAAACTTGAACGGTTTTATTTTCTGTCTTTCTTTATACTCGTCACTAATATTATCAAGCTCTGCAATACAAGGGATGCACCAAGTAGCCCAAAAAGAAACAACAACAATCGTGTCTTTACTAGTTGCAACAATATCAGAGAAGCTAACTTCTTTACCAGCAATAGATTTTAATTTAACTGGGGCGAAATTTTCTTGCGAATAAGAATTTGTTGTAAGGAATAAAGCAAACAACACGTAAACAAGTTTGTTATACATAAATATTTTTTTGTGTCAAACATAAATACTCTTTTTAATTAAAAAACTTACAAATT
>JANYEB010000229.1 GCA_025363355.1 Chitinophagaceae bacterium
CCCAAAGCATATAAGCCTTGCACGTTTGTCATCAATTCATAATCTACCCACAAGCCACCCATTGTATAGTGAACAGCAGGGTAAATTCTCATTGCAACCTCGTAAGGATTTTCGCCAGTAATTTTTTCATACATATCGAATAAATTACCATATTTCTCTTTCACAACATCTTTACCTAATTGAGTAATTTCGGCTGCACTGATATTGCCCAAATTTCTTTTACTCACTTCTCCTTTTCCATAACGTTGAATGGCAGCAGCAAAATCTAAATACACAGCTTGCTTGCTTGTACCAACGCCAAAACCCGCATCACAACGCTCTTTTGCAGCACGAGAAGCAACGTCTCTTGGAACTAAATTGCCAAAAGCAGGATATCTTCTTTCTAAATAATAATCTCTTTCGTCTTCTGGAATATCAATTGATTTTCTATTATCTCCTTGTTTTTTTGGAACCCAAATTCTACCATCATTTCTTAATGATTCACTCATCAAAGTCAATTTACTTTGATGGTCGCCACTTACAGGAATACAAGTTGGGTGAATTTGTGTAAAGCAAGGATTTGCAAAATAAGCACCTGCTTTATGAGCTTTCCAAGCAGCAGTAACATTGCTTCCCATTGCATTTGTAGAAAGATAAAAAACATTACCATAACCACCAGTGCAAAGCAATACAGCGTGTCCAAAATGACGCTCCAATTTGCCTTTTACTAAATCACGAGCTATAATACCACGAGCTTTTCCATCAACCTTAACAACTTCAAGCATTTCGTGACGAGCATACATTGTTACATTACCCAATGCAACTTGTCTTTCTAAGGCTTGATAAGCACCTATTAATAATTGCTGACCAGTTTGACCAGCAGCGTAGAATGTACGTTGTACTTGCGTTCCACCAAAAGAACGGTTACTTAAAAGTCCACCATATTCTCTTGCAAAAGGCACACCTTGAGCCACACATTGATCAATGATACTGGTACTAACTTCTGCTAAACGATGCACATTTCCTTCTCTTGCACGATAGTCTCCACCTTTAATAGTGTCGTAAAATAAACGAAAAACAGAATCGCCATCATTTTGATAATTCTTTGCAGCATTAATACCACCTTGAGCAGCAATTGAGTGAGCACGACGTGGACTATCCTGAAAACAAAATGCTTTTACCTTGTAACCCATTTCGCCCAAACTTGCAGCAGCACTGGCTCCTGCCAATCCTGTGCCTACAACTATTACTTCAAGTTTGCGTTTGTTGGCAGGGTTTACAAGTTTGCAATGACCTTTATAGTCAACCCATTTTTCTTCTAATTTTCCTGCTGGTATTTTTGAATCAAGCATAATATTTAATTTGACAATTCGACAATAAAACAATTCGACAATTAACCAATGTAAAAGTGATTTGACAATAATTGCCGAATTGTCGAATTCACTAATTGTTTAATTAATCCATCCAAAATGAAAACTCAATGGCATCATTGCAAAAGCTAAACAAACAACTATTGAAAATCCAAAGCCAATTGCAGCAAGCATTTGCTGGTATTTCTTATTGTGAACACCTAAAGTTTTAAATGCACTTTGAAAGCCATGAGCCAAGTGATATCCAAGGGCTGCACATCCTAGAACATAAATAAATATTGTTAAAATTGTAATCCCATCACGACCAGAAAATGTTTCTTTCATTTTAGCGTACAAATCAATTTCACCACCAAGACTTAATCCTTGTGCTGAACGATTTGGCAACCAAAAATGTGAAAGGTGTGATATTAAAAAAATAAGAATTAATGTTCCTAAAATAGCCATACTTCTGCTGTACCATTTGCTACCTTCTTTATAAGAAACTGCGTAGCCAACACTTCTTGCTTTTCTGTTTTGAACAGTTAGCATATAACCCTGCACAATGTGCAATATCAATCCTGCGAACAAGCCCATTTCTAAAATTCTGGGAACTAGATTGCCACCCATAAAGTGAGCTCCTTTGTTAAACATTTCGCCACCATCATTTGCCCAAATGCAAGCATTCAAACCAACGTGTACGATTAAAAATAAAATAAGAAAAATACCAGTGAAACCCATTACAAGTTTCTTGCCAACTGAAGATGTGAACATTTGCTTCCAAGTCATATAGCTGAAGTTGTGTTTTGAATTGAATGCAAAAATAGTGTTGTAATAAATGCTAAATTTATTTTTTTAGAAATCGTTTGCTAAATAGAAATAGAGTAACATTTTTTTTAATATCAATATGTACTTTTTTTAAGATTAGAATCAACATCAATATTACTTCCAAGGGCAACGTAACCTTGAACGTGAGGCAGCATTTCCATCATCTTTTACTTTGTATGAGATACTCAACTCCCAACTACTTGGGGGTTTGGGGGCATCATTTAATTTAGAAACTGTAATATCATAGCTCAATCCAAATTGTAAATTGTTAATACCATATCCTATGTATGGAAAAATCGCATCTCGATTTCTATACCAAATACCAAAGTTGATTGTTTTGGTTGCATCGTTATCAATAGGCTTATTGACTGTGCCACCTATGACCCAATAATTTAATGATGATTGTTGTTGATACATTGCATTTAAATTAATTATTACATCATTGTCTAAAGAATAATCAAAGCTGCTGTGAACAACATATCTAGCAGGAATTACTTGTAACTCATCTTTGAGAAAAGATTGTTTTGGCTTGTTAAAATGGAACACAGAACCTCCTAATTCAAAATTGTATTTCTCAGTAGATAAAGAGTATAGGATTCCTGTATTCATAGAAATAAATGGTTGCATACTAAACAAACCGTTTTCGCCTGTTGGTAGATTTGTGTTGAAACCATAACTCACAAATTGAGATTCAAAATTTAGTTCATTAAAGTTTAATTGTTTGTTGCCATAAATAGCTCCAAAACCAAAGCCTATAGAGCTTTCCGAAGTAGCATCTCCACCAATTTGTTGATGATATGCTAATGAGATTCCACCATAATTACTTTTTAAAATGCCTCCAAAAGTATTATCTACCATTAACATTGTACCAATACCTAGGGTGTTATCACCAGTATGTGTATTTAAAATTTTTGTATCAAATGAAAGTGTTGCTGTATTATATGGAGCAGATGGACCCAGCCATTGTTGCCTGTAATTCATAAGGCCTCGCCAAGTAGCATCGCTGCTAGCTGTGTTTGCCGGGTTTATTGTTAATGGTGATGCGAAAAATTGAGAGAAATTAGGGTCTTGTGCAAGTAATTTTTCAAAACTTAACATCAACAAAAAAAGTAAGGTGAATCTTGTACGCAACATATTATCTTATTAAAACACTGTTACCGCTTCTTCTAATTAATTTGCCATCAAACCCAATAGCTTCAACAGTCCAAGTGTAAGTATCCATAGGCTGTGGACTATTGTTAAACATTCCATTCCATCCATATTTGGGAGTTGATGTTTCAAACATTAATTGCCCCCATCTATTAAAGATTCTAAACATTTTTAACTGTGTTGTTCCAACGATTAGTGGATATAAATTATCATTATGACCATCTCTGTTTGGAGTAAATGCTTTTGGAACGAAAATATCACCATCTTCAAAAATTCTAACAAATAAGGTGTCATTAATTTTGCAACCAGATGTAAATGAAATATTGATGATGTACTCTTGCTCTCTATGGTCATTAAATATTGGATTGAACACATTAATACTATTTAATCCGTGGGCTGGTTTCCAAGTGTAGCTTGTGCCTATATCTCTTGCTGATAAGGGTTGTGGCTTGTAAGACAAAGCATTTACAGTTGGGTATCTAACGTTATCAATAGGTGAAATGATTGATACGTTTTTTGTGCTAATATCTTGTAATTGACTACAGATAGTTGATGTTGCTTTTAATGAAACGATGTAGTTTTTTGTTGTTGGGTAGTAGTGAGATAAACTAAATAATTTTGATGAATGTCCATCACCAAAATCCCACTGCCACAATACAGAATCACCAGCAGTATAAGTAGAATTATTGCTAAAATTAATCCAGGTATTTACACAATATTTATCATACGCAAAAATCGATACTGGTTTTGCAACATATTTTAAACTGATATTATTATTAGCGTAATTAACACAGCCAAATTGGCTAGTTAATTTAACAGTGTATTTACCTTGCCTAACAGCATCAATAGCATTGGTGGTTGCACCAACAATGCTATTTCCATTTAAAAACCATTGATAATTAGTTGCCCCACTTACATCTAAATGAATACTGCTTCCTTCACAAATATTGTAAGAGTTTGGCTGCGAAATACTGCCAACTGGATACGGATTAATTGTTATTGGAATTAAAGATGATTGTGTATTGCAGCCATTGCTGTTCATAACAGAAACATTAAAATTGCCTGCGTTAAATACATTGACAGTACTATCTATAACACCAACTAAAATTGCACCATTTTTAAACCATTTATAGGCTGTTAAAAATCCACTGCCAGCGGTTGCATGAGCAATTAATTTTGACGTATCGCCTATACAAATATTTTTCTTGCCTATAACTTCAATATCAACTTTTGGCATTGCAAAAACTTTTATGGGGATTTGTGTGCTGTCTTTACAGCTATTATTAGTGATCACCAATAGCGATGCAGTAAAATTACCAGAAGTTAAATAAGAGTGCTGTGAGCTAAGTGTTGTAGCAGATGTTCCATCACCAAAATTCCAAACATATTTTGTTAAAGTATCTTGCTGAATTGTACTTTTATTTGAGAATATAAAATGATTGTTGGTTAAGCACAAAGCATTTGTATATATTGAAAAAATAGAATTTGGTTTTGGAAAAATAGTCACTGGTTTACTAATTGTATCGCTGCAATTATTTACACTTGTTGCAATTAATACAACATTTGTTTTAATAAAATTTGAATATTGATAAGTTGGATTTACAGCATTTGTAGCACCAATACCATCACCTAAACTCCAAGCATAGCTTAGGTTTCCAGCTTTTATATATGATGAGTTAGTGAAAATGAAATTGTTTGTATTTAAACATTGAGCAGCATTGTTAATTCCAAAATCTGCTTTGGGTTGATGATAAACTTCTATAGGTATTGCAGTGCTATCAATACAACCCAAACTATCTTTCACCAAAAGTGTTATAAAATAACTGCCAGATTGAGCATAGTTATGTTGTGTATTTGGTTGTGTAGATAAAGTTGTGTTATCGCCAAAATTCCAATTATAGTGAAGCGTTCCATTGTTAGAAAAATACGTATTAGAAAAACTGAAATTGTTATTTCTGAAACATTGATTGGCTGCATTGATTGACAAGTTAGTTGTAGGTTTTGAGTAAACAATCACTTGCTTTGTCAAACTGTCTTTGCAGGTATTGATGCTGGTTACAAGCAGTTTCACAGATTGATTTCCTGGGTGTAAAAACAAATGTGTTGAGTTTGGTGAAGTAGTATTTGAAGTATCACTAAAACTCCACAATAGGTTACTATACGGTGTAATAATATTGCTGGTAAAACTAAACGTTTCATTCATACACTGAATAGAATCTGCAATAGCAAAACTGAAAACAGGTTTGGGTAAAACATCTACTTTAACTGTATCGTGATTGGTGCAAAAAGTGCTGCTATCATAAACTGTTAAATAATAATCTTGTGGCGTTGATGGATTTACAATAGGTGTTGAAGAGGTTGCATCTGAAATAAAAGTGTTTGGTAACCACGAATAAGAATTATAAATTACAGGTATGTTTCCAATTTGTGTACTTCCACTTCCGCAGATAACTTTGTCAGGTCCAGCATTTGCTAATACATTACCCGGCACTATTGATTTTGTATGAATAGTATCCCTACATCCATAACCATTGTATGGAATTATCTCTAAATTAATCGAAGAGTTAATGGGGGGTGATGGGCTGATAGTTGCGTTTATTCCAGTAGCTAGAAGTGTTGTATAGTTTGCACTCCACCAATTATAAGTTTGAAAACCCGGAAGACCACTAACTTTTATTGAAGGAGGGTTCGTGCAGTAATATTGAGGAATGATATCATTTTCTCCACAAGAAATAATATCAAAATAACCATAGCCAAAGTGTGCAGATAATGTGCAATCTGCTGTTGTAACTTCAAGATAAACTGTTTTTCCTGCAAAGGGGGTTAGGTTTACATAAACCTGTGACCAAGGTTTATACCAAACAGTATCTAGTGCATTACGATATTTTTTTGAAGGCAAAAAACCAGGTAATGCAGAACTTACAACAAACTCAACCGAAGGACAAGCTAGTATTGCTTTTGTTGCAGAGTCAATCCATTTGACTGTTAGTCTTGGTTGTTGATATACTTTATGATTAGGGTCTTCTAAAACAACTGCATATTGGTAAGTGACAGAAAAATTAGTAATATTATTTGGAATGTTCAATTTGTACTGCACCCTTTCTGCTTCATTATTTGTTTTATCATTTCCAAGTTTTAAAACATAATTACTGCTATTTGATGGAGTAATTGGAAATAATCCATAAACGTCAATAAGTGGCGATGTTTGTTTTTGTATTAGCTTGTGTCTACCTGTGTCTGGTGCTGACGCAGTTACAGTAATTGCATTCACATTACCTGTACCCACAGCCACCTTTCCTTTATAGCATTGCCAGTTAGTGAAATTGCCATAACTAAAATTCAAATTAGGCGGACATGAGGTGCTAGAATTACTTTGAGAGAAACTACATAAACTAATTAAAGTGAATGTAATCAAGCAAATTATTTGTTGGGAAATTGCAATGATTTCTTGCCTTAAAAATAAATATTGATGAAAGAATGAAAGTCGCATATATAAGTTTGATAGAGAATAATTTGGTTGTATTTTCCTGTCACAAGGCAAAAAATATAATTTGCGGTATCGAATATATGGAAATTTAATTTATATCGCTATAAATGAATCAATTAAATTTTGAAATATTTTTAAAATCAATTTTTGGAAAAATTTCTACTAACCGATTATGATTATTATTTGCTATTTATCATATTTCACTTTCAAAAAAATATTTAATGGTCATTCACACTTACTTTTGAAATATGCTAAAGTTACTACGCATTTTATGGAATAGTTTTAAGATGGCTGTTCAGGAATTAAAAAATAATAAACTAAGAAGTGCATTGTCACTACTTGGTATTTCGTTTGGAATTTTTTGTATTATTAGTATTTTGGCTACAGTAAATAGTTTAGAAGGAAAAATTCACGCCGACTTAAAATCTTTTGGAAGTAATACTATATATCTTGACAAATGGCAGTATGGCGGTGGACCTGATTATCCTTGGTGGAAATATATTAAACGTCCAGAACCTAAGTTCGAAGAAATGGTGAGCATAAAACAAAAAAGCCCTTTAGCTAAAAATGTTTGTTTATTCGCACAAACTAGTTCTAATGCATCTTATGGTGACAATGTACTAAGTAATGCAACTATGTATTGCACAACAGAAGATTTTAATAAAATTCAAGACATACAAGTTGATAATGGTAGGTATTTTTCTGAAATGGATTTTGAAAGAGGAACAGCAGTTGCAGTTATTGGATATGAATATGCAACAATGCTACTTGGCAATGCAGAAAAAGCAGTTGGAAAAACGATTCACGCAAGTGGTAAAGCATTATACATTATCGGTGTTATAAAAAAGCAAGGTAAAAGTATTTTAGATGGATTTGATTATGATAAATGCATCCTTTTACCTTACCGATTTTTTGCTTCAACATATAATATAAAATATTGTAATCCTGTGATAATGGTTCAAGGGGGAGAAAATGTATCATCAGTAGCACTTGCCGATGATTTAAAAGGTGTAATGCGACAACTGCATAAACTAGGTCCAAAAGTTGCTGATGATTTTGCAGTGAATGATATCAATCAATTAGGAGAAGAAATAAGTAAAGTATTTGGCTCTGTTAATTTAGCAGGCTGGTTTATTGCTGGATTAAGTTTATTAGTTGGCGGATTTGGTGTTGCCAATATTATGTTTGTAACAGTTAGAGAAAGAACAAGTCAAATAGGATTGAAAAAAGCAATCGGTGCAAAAAAGAGTACCATACTCACAGAGTTTTTATTAGAAAGTGCCTTTCTATGTATTATTGGTGGAGCATTAGGATTGTTTTTTGTTTGGTTAATTACTTTACTAATAAGTTCATCAATGCCTTTCCCAGTTTTTATTGCCCCAAGTATTTTAATATTAGCTGTAAGTATTTGTGTAATTATTGGTTTGCTTGCAGGAATTATACCAGCTTCTATTGCTGCTAAAATGGATCCTGTAGTTGCAATTAGAAGTAAGTAAAAAAGTTTTTTCGAAATATTTAAAAGTTTTTTTGGTAAATAGAATTCACCTCCTATTTTTGCACTCCCAAAACGGGAAAAGGGAGTTTAGCTCAGTTGGTTTAGAGCA
>JANYEB010000239.1 GCA_025363355.1 Chitinophagaceae bacterium
CTTCTTTATAAACCCTTATCCTCTTCTAAATTTAATTTCCATTGTTTTAAACATTCCTTTACCATCGGGGGTTGGTGCATACATTACCATTATCTGAGTAGCATCATCAACAATTGTAAACGTTTCTTTCGCCTCAGTATCTTTTCCAGTCATTGGGTCAACCATTTTTCCATTAAATGTGATAGTCTTGGTCTTGTCATCCCAAGTTCCTTCCATCATCATCATTCCAGTTCCCATATTATCAATCCAGTTGCTAATAAATACTTTCTTAGCATTATCAAATGCAAGTAAGTTCATTCCTTCAAAAGGCATTCCCATAAACTCTCCTTTAAAGTCCGATTGCTGGTATCTTCCACCCATAATCATTTTGTTGGTTGCAGTGCATTTGCTTCTCATTGGTTCACTATTTGGGGTCATCCAATGTGTTACTTCTCCTGTCCAATCGCCATCACTTAAACTTAACATTTTATGTACCTGAGTGGGGGTCATATAAGTTGCCCAAGCTTTTTGCATATCATCTTCGCTCATTGGTTTTGGAGCAGGTTTAGATGCAGCAACTTTTTTTGTTTTTGAAGCAGTAGTTTTTTTAGTTTGAGCTAAACAGAACTGAGAAGAAAACATAAAACTTCCAGCTAGCATAATGATAGCAATCTTTTTCATAATGGTTAATTTTGATGGAAAGGTAAGAATCTATTCAAATCGATAATATTTTTTTTGATAGCTGAAACAAAAAAGCCAATACAACTTGTGTACTGGCTCAGTATTAAGTTCAGTGTGTTTTTTTATGGCATTACCACAGTATCAATTACGTGTATTACACCATTGCTTTGGTATACATCTTTAATGGTAACTGTTGACATTCCACCTTTTTCGTCTGTTAAAATAAGTTTCTTGCCTTTCATAGAAGCTTTTAAAGTGCCTCCAGAAACTGTTGTAAATACTGCTGTTCCTTTGCCTGCTTTGATTTTTGCAGCAATTGCTTTAGAATCAAATTTGCCAGCAATAACGTGATACGTTAAAATTTTTGTAAGTGTAGCTTTATTCTCTGGTTTCACCAAAGTCTCTACAGTACCTTTTGGAAGTTTGTCAAACGCTGCATTTGTTGGAGCAAAAACAGTAAAAGGTCCTGCACTTTGTAAAGTCTCAACCAAACCAGCTGCTTTAACTGCTGCAACCAATGTTGTATGGTCTTTACTATTTACTGCATTAGCTACAATATTTTTGCTTGGATACATTGCAGCACCACCCACTTCTACAGTCTTTTCATTAGATTGAGCCATTGAGGCATTCATTACAAAACCGCTTAATAACACTAAAAAAATCTTTTTCATAATTGTTGTTTTTATTTTTTAATTAATTGTAGAAATAGATACGACAGCAGTTGAACTTTGGATTTTAGAACATAAAAAAAACGCAAGCCTTACATTTGCGACCTTATGAAATTTAGAAGGCAACTATTGTGGCGTTCTGGATTTTGTTATTAAAGATTATAAGCATAATGAAATACGAAAAAGAGATAGGTCGTCGCAGAACATTTGCCATCATTTCTCACCCCGATGCTGGTAAAACCACCCTTACAGAGAAACTGTTATTATTTGGTGGAGCTATTCAAACTGCTGGAGCTGTTAAAAGCAATAAAATAAAAAAACACGCCACCAGTGACTTTATGGAAATTGAACGTCAGCGTGGAATTAGTGTGGCAACCAGTGTAATGACTTTTGAATACAAAGGTTGTTTGATTAATTTGTTGGATACCCCTGGTCACAAAGACTTTGCTGAAGATACTTATAGAACATTAACAGCTGTGGATAGTGTTATTCTTGTAATTGATAGTGTAAATGGTGTGGAAGATCAAACAAGAAGATTGATGGAAGTATGCAGAATGAGAGATACACCAGTAATTGTTTTCATCAATAAAATGGATAGAGACGGTAAAAACCGTTTTGATTTATTAGAGGAAATTGAGAAGGAATTAAAACTAAGCCTACACCCAATGACTTGGCCCATTAATAGTGGTAAAGAGTTTAAAGGTGTATATGATATTCACAACAAAGGATTGGTATTGTTTTCTGCAAATACCAAAGCAGACGATAGTGAAGACATAATTGTTATTGGAGATGTGAATGATAAAACATTAGAATCCAAAATTGGTGAAAGAGATGCAGCACAGCTTAGAGAAGATGTTGAACTGATAGAAGCTGTGAATGGCGATTTGAATATTGAAGAATATGCCGAAGGAATGGTTGCTCCAGTTTTCTTTGGTAGTGCTGTAAACAACTTTGGTGTACGTGAAATGTTGGAAACATTTGTAAAGATTGCTCCAATGCCACGCAGCAGACAAACATCTTTAAGAGAGGTTGCAGTTGGTGAAGATAAATTCAGTGGATTTATTTTTAAAATTCACGCCAACCTTGATCCTAAGCATAGAGACAGAATTGGTTTTATGCGTGTTTGCAGCGGTAAGTTTGAACGCAATAAATACTATCATCACGTTCGTTTAGATAAAGACATTCGCTTTAGCAATCCTTATTCTTTTTTGGCAAGAAGTAAGGATGTTATTGAAGATGCTTACCCAGGAGATGTGGTTGGTTTGTTCGATACTGGCAACTTTAAAATTGGAGATACTTTAACCGAAGGTGAAGACTTTTTCTTTACAGGAATTCCTACTTTCTCTCCCGAAATATTTAAAGAATTGGTAAATAAAGATCCAATGAAAACAAAGCAAATGGAGAAAGGCGTTTCTCAGCTAACTGATGAAGGGGTTGCACAATTGTTCACCCAATTTGGTGGTAATAAAAAAATCATTGGTTGTGTGGGTGAACTTCAGTTCGAGGTAATTCAATATCGTTTGTTGCAAGAATATGGTGCTGCTTGCGAGTTTAGAACCCTGCCATTCTATAAAGCTTGTTGGTTAACTTGTAGTGATGAAAAGAAGCTACAAGATTTTCTTCGTTTCAAGCAACAAAATAGTGCAGAAGATAAAGATGGCAACCCAGTTTATTTGGCACAAAGCGAATGGTTTTTAAATACAGAAATTAGCAATAACCCAGACATTAAATTTCATTTTAGTAGCGAGGTGCATAAGTAATATTCTCATCTTTCAGGAAGTTGTAAAACTTTCCGAAATATTTTTAATAAGGAATAATTAATAAACACTCTCGTCACAGCAACCTAATTTCGCCACTATGAGTTTGGAGTTAGAATTACCAAGTTTACAGCAACAGTTTGAAGAAGTAATAGCAGGGAACGATCCCCTAGCTATTGCTGAGTTTTTGAACGAGCAAAACATTAGCGATGTTGCAGATTTGGTATATAACAACACCGACTTTGAAGCTCCTATTATTGCTAATATGAGCATTCACAGAGCATCGGCTGTGTTTAAAATTCTGGATTTATCTGTTCAAAAACAAATTGTAAAAGAACTTCCACCCAATAAAACCGCAGAGTTACTAAACGATTTACCCCCCGATGATAGAACAGACTTTTTAGAAGAACTTCCCAATGCAGCCATTAGAGATTTAATTAAACTATTAAACCCCGAAGAGCTTAAGATTACATTGGCAATGTTGGGCTATCCAGAAGATAGTGTGGGCAGGTTAATGACGCCAGATTATGTATATGTGTACGCCAACAACACGGTTACAGAAGTATTTGATACCATTCGTAAGCACGGAAAAAATAGTGAAACCATCGATGTTATTTATGTGATAGATGCACAAGGCGATTTGCTAGATGACATTAAAATTAGAGATGTTATTTTGGCTTCGCCAGATAAATTTGTTCACGAATTAATGGATGATAGGGTAGTGGCATTAAATGTAAATGACGACCAAGAACACGCCAACGATGTGTTTAAAATGAACAACAGAATGGCATTGCCTGTTACCGACGATAATAACAAACTACTAGGTATTGTTACCATTGATGATATGCTTTGGGTTGCCAACGAAGAGTTTAGTGAGGATATGCAAAAAATGGGTGGAACAGAAGCTTTGAATGAACCTTATTTAGATACACCTTTATTGAGACTTTTTAGAAAAAGAGTTGGTTGGTTAGTGGTGCTATTTTTGGGCGAATTGCTAACAGCAAGTGTAATGGGATATTTTGAAGGAGAGTTAAGAAAAGCAATTGTGCTAACCTTATTCATTCCGTTAATTATTAGTAGTGGAGGAAACAGTGGCAGCCAAGCATCAACACTCATTATACAAGCAATGGCTGTGGGCGATATAACTATTAGAGATTGGTGGCGAGTGCTTAGACGAGAAATTTCTAGTGGTGTAATGCTAGGGCTTGTGCTAGGAATTATTGGTTTTATAAGAGTGCTTGTTTGGCACAGCATTGCACCACAAGTTTATGGAGAACATTATTTACGAATTGCATATTCAGTTGGGTTTTCTTTAATAGGCGTGGTACTTTGGGGAACTTTAAGTGGTAGTATGTTACCCCTGCTTTTAAAACGTTTAGGTGCCGACCCTGCAGTTTCATCTGCCCCATTCGTTGCAACTTTAGTAGATGTAACAGGGTTGCTTATCTACTTCAGTATGGCGTATTTGTTTTTGCAAGGAATTTTATTGTAAAACTAAATTATAAAGTA
>JANYEB010000032.1 GCA_025363355.1 Chitinophagaceae bacterium
CATTTTAATACTTTATAGTATAATTTTTTATTGGTCATTTTTTTGAAAGTTCTTTTCCTGAAGTCTTTCTTCTAAAACTTCATCTTTTAAATCTTGATGATGATTTCTTTGTCGATTTTTATGGAATAGAATTATAAAAAAAATTGTAAATACCATACCAACAATAATTGCAGCAATTTGCGATGTTTCCATTTTAATAGTTTTTAGTTTAATGCGATTATGGTGCTATATTATTTTGTGTAAAGCAAAATGCTGTTTAACAAAAGCGTGTTGTTGATTTTCAGTCATTTTATCAGTTTGCCTTACTGAAATATTTGTTTTTACAAAAGCACTATCAGCCTTTAATATATTAAACAATTCAACTTTTGCCTCAGTTGGGCCAAATAATAAAACAGCATCGTAATGTTTTATTACATCACTAATCTTTTTATAAAATGCAGCCTGTTGATGTTGTTCTTTATTGTGCATTACGTGTTCACTTTTCTCTAAAGTATCTTCTTTTATTTGATGTGTGAATGTAGATTCTATAGTGGTGGTTTCAATTGGATCAATAGTAAATTCCATTATATGTGCACTGGAGTGATCCATAAATATTCCTACTTGTTGCTTTGTTTTCATTTTATTTGGTTTTATTTTTATGATGAGTTACAGCATATTTGGTTAGCAAACTATTTAATGATAATTGATAGTCTTCTAGCACTTCGCTATTGATTTTTGGAGAACTTTCATCTGGAATTGTAACAGGCATTTCATCAATGAATTTAGATAATTCAGGAAATTTATCTTCAATTTCAATTGTAGTTTTCATAATGCTGTTATTAATATCTAATTCATTTTGCATAACCTTTGTTTCTATTTATTTTAAAATAGTTTAATTTAAATACCTTCTTAAAACCCAAGCTGTTGTTTCGTGATCTTGCATTATTCCAGTTAAAAAATCAGTTGTTCCCGCATCTTTATTTTTAGTACTGCTTAATTCAATATCTTTTCTTAATTGAATGATGACGGTTTCATAGTCACTTAACAACTCTTTCAACATTTCCTTTTGAGCTGGATATTTATCTGGTGTTTCTTTAAGTCTTGAATGACTAGTAAATTCTTTCATTGTGCCAATTGTTTTTCCACCTAGCTTACTAATACGCTCTGCTACTAAATCAATAATTTCCTCTAAATCTTTATACTGACTTTCAAATAGTTTGTGTAGCTCCATAAAGCTTTCTCCACATACATTCCAATGAAATTTTCTAGTCTTTATGTACAGTGTCATTTCATCTGATAATACCACTTCAAGTAAGTCAATACTTTTATGTAAATCTTTTTCTGCTATGCCTATTTTGGGTGTCATAATATTTTTTATTTTGTGTTGTTTATAATATAAATCCAATTGTTGCTTGGTACCAAACATTTTTATAGCGTGGTGTTGATGAAGTTCCATCACCATTATTATTTTGAATATCCCAACCAACTCTTGCTCCAAAAACAATTTGTTTGCCTGTAATATCAAAACCAGTTAACACACTTAATATATTTTTACGAATATTATCGTTATTGAATTCTTGTTGTTGAGCTCCACTTGTAATAGAACTTGTAAATTCGTCTCTTTGTGTCATTAAATAAGAATATTGAGGTCCAACAAGCAAAGTGAATGATTCACTTGGTTTGATAGCGAACAACAATGGAACATCTATAAAGCTTGTGGTTCTAGTAAATTCATAAGGGCTACCTAAAATGCTACCAGTTCCTTTAAACCCTTTTTGAGAAAATAGAAGTTCAGGTTGAAATGCAAAATATTCCGCAAACGGAATTGATAAAAAACCACCAACTGCTAACCCAAATTTTGAATCAGCGTGAAACTGATCATCTTTTGAATCAAAAACATTTGAATAATTAGCACCAACTTTTAGACCTAGTTTCAGGTTATTTTTAGTAGTTGATTTTGATTGTGATTGTGCGATGCAGCTGCCTAGTATATTAATTAATACTATTGTTGTTAAAATAAGTTTTTTCATTTTTATAGTTTTAGTGAAGAATTTATATTGCAAAGTTGTTAAATTCAATAGTGATAGGCATTACACAACTAATCAGATATGTTATATTATTCACACATTCACTCATTTGCTAGAATAGACAACAAAAAACGTTCAAGATGCTAACATCCTGAACGTTTAATATTATAATGATGATGAATAAATCTAGTGGTTGGTTCTATCTAATTTTATATTATTTTTCTTAAATATGCAGCAACTTGTTTTTTTGCGGATTTAATAGGGTTTGAATGATGAACAGTAGAGCTTTGATTGTATCTTAAACTGTTTTATGTATTTTGTTTAAATGTTTATTCTTATCAGATATTAGTTTGTCGGTCTCATTTTTTTTACTCTAGTTTTTTACATCAATATTTAAAACATTTGCTTTAATTATCAGAATAACCAAAGAAATAACCAAACAACTGGCGTTGCTAATAATAAAGAATCAAATCTGTCTAAAAAACCACCATGACCAGGCATAAAACTACCACTATCTTTAACGTTTGCCATACGTTTTAATTTGCTCTCTAATAAGTCTCCAAAAGTCCCAATGATGGCTGCAATAGTTGAAATTCCAACAACTATATAAATAATTTGCTTGTCATTATTTACAAAAAAATAAAATAAGAAACTAACAGTTGCAACTGCAAGTATTGCTCCACCAATAGTTCCTTCCCAAGTTTTTTTAGGAGAAATTTTTGTTAAAGGTGTTTTGCCAATTAAAGAGCCAACGATATAAGCCATTGTATCATTTATCCAGATTGAAGCTATAAGAATAATTGGTAGTGAATAAAGAACATTAAATGAATTACTGTTATTATTTGATGGTACAGTGCAGAGATTAAATAAACTAATCATCAATCCCCAGCTTAAAGAAATATAAGCCAAACCCAAAACTGAAAAACCTATTACTTTAACATTATCTTTTTTGCTTAAAACAACTTCTTTAACAGGTAATATGACTGCAATAATTATAACAATCCATTTTCCAATTTCAGATAATGGCAAACCAAACGGCTTCGATTGTTCATCAATATTCCAAAGCATAAAGCCATAGCCACAAAGCATTATAGCGTATTTGTGAAAGGCTGAGATATTGCTATAATCCTTATCTATCAAGCCCATTAGTTTCTGATACTCGAACCAACAACCAAAATGTATAATAGAAAATAAAATAAAAAAACTCCAGTAATTAATTAATAATCCTGCAAGCATTACCACCACAAAAATGGCAGCAGTTAAACTTCTTGTTTTTAATGTTTGAGTATTTAAAGCCATTATTCTTTTTGTTTTGAGTTTATGGTTTGTAGTTTACAGTTAGCAGATTCACTATTGTTGGTTGTCTATTGCCCATTGACTTTTTTTTCAATATTCTCACAAACTTTTTTATAAGTAATCATCAATCCTACAACTGCAATTAGTGCAATTCCCCCAACCCATAAAGGATAATTATCATCCATTACATCTTTTGCAGATTGCCCTTTTTGTGTTGCCATATATAAAGCAGTTATTGCAATGCCATTATTAATAAAATGCATCGTTATATTCAACCAAATACTTTTGCTGTAATAATATAAATATCCAAGTAAAAGCCCTAAACCCATTCTTGGTAAAAAACCATAATAACTGCCGTGAACAGCACTAAATAAAAAGCTAGTGATAACAATAGCAACGTGTGGATTTTGAAGCCAGTTTACAAGCAGTTTTTGCAAAGCTCCTCTAAATAATATTTCTTCAAACAAAGCAGGCAAAATAGCAATCATTATCAGCGAAATAATATAATCGGTAAAGGTTTTCATATTGCCAATGATCATCACTTGTTCGGCATAAGCATCTTCCATTGCTTTAAATTTTAATTCCCATTTATGAGGTATAGGAATCAATTTATTTAACTCGCCCAATCCACCACTTAAAAATAATGCAGCAATAGCAATGGCAATTACTAAACCTAATTGAGGTAGATTAAATTTCTTTTTCAATCCCAAATAATCCAAAGGTTTACTATCAACAATTTTGGCAAACACTAAAGCAGGAAGAAACATCAACACTAAAGTGCCAAACATTTGCATTAACCTAGCACTATTTATGTTTTCGGGTTTTGCCATTGCATCCATCATCTTTTGAGTATCACCACTCATTAAATCTTGCAAACTCATCATTGATAATGCAAAGCCAATTTGTACAATAGCAGCCAAAATAAATCCGCCAACAATCAACCCAAACAATAGTAATAATTGTGAACCATAGCTAATCTTTGGCTTCAATTCGTTCGATAACCAGTCATTAGGCTGTATGTTTGCATTCATTAAAGTAAGTATTTTTTAAAGATGGTAAAAATAGGGAACATAACATTACCTGCATTTCCTTTGTTACTAGCACCAATGGAAGATGTGAGCGATCCACCTTTTAGGGCTGTGTGTAAAGACAATGGTGCAGATTTAATGTACACAGAATTTATAAGTAGCGAAGGGCTAATTCGTGATGCAATTAAGAGCCGTAAAAAGCTGGACATATACGATTACGAAAAACCAATTGGTATTCAGATTTTTGGTGGTGATGAAGATGCAATGGCAATGAGTGCTAAAATTGTAGATGCAGTGCAACCCGATTTGTTGGATATAAACTTTGGATGCCCTGTAAAAAAAGTTGTTGCAAAAGGTGCTGGTGCTGGGGTATTGAAAGATATTGATTTAATGGTTCGTTTAACAGATGCTTGCATTAAAAGCACTAACCTTCCAGTAACTGTTAAAACTCGTTTGGGTTGGGATGATAACAGTAAAAATATTGAAGAAGTTGCCGAGCGTTTGCAAGATATAGGCATACAAGCTTTATCTATTCACGGTAGAACAAGAAGCCAAATGTATAAGGGCGAAGCCGATTGGACACTGATTTCTAAGGTAAAAAATAATCCCCGCATTAAGATTCCAATATTTGGGAATGGAGATATTAACAGCCCTCAAAAAGCTGCTGAATATAAAAAGCGTTTTGATGTAGATGGTATGATGATTGGTCGTGCTGCTATTGGTTATCCTTGGATATTTAGAGAAATAAAACATTACTTAGCAACTGGTCAAGAACTTGCTCCACCAACTATTCAGGAGCGTGTTGCAGTCTGTAAAAAACACTTGCAATTAAGCCTTGATTGGAAAGGACATAAAGTGGGTATTAATGAAATGAGAACGCATTATACCAACTATCTTAAAGGATTGCCAAATATTAAAGAGTACCGTTTAAAGCTTGTAACCCTAAGCGATTTAGGCCAGATAATATCTTTGCTTGATGAAATCGAAAAAGTATATGATGGTTATGAATTTGATAGGAAATATGAAGAGTTAATTAACTATCATCAAACTTGCCCAATTTAGTTTAGAACCTATTTTAATACAAAAGTCCAATGTAAATTCACATTGGACTTTTGCGTTTTTTGGTAGCACTGAAGGTAGTAGACTTGAATGATATACTAACAGGTGTAAAAGAAATTGGCGACATAAAATAACATCTTCCTACATCAATCTACATACAAAAGTTAGAGGTTGGGTGAATCTATCATTATGCCAATATTTGTTCTAATTTCTCTTTCCATTTTTCCCAGTTGGGATATAGCTTGTTTTGCAAAGTATAAAAGTCTTTATTGTGGTTGTAGTGTATTAAAAGTCCAAATTCAAAATTTAATCTGTATGATTTAGTAGTTATTTCATATTTCAAGCTCAATCGAAAATAAACATTTTTACTTCTAATCTCACTATTTCCATTAGTTTGTAATGCTAAACTGGGTTCAATTTCTGAAGAGTACATATCGCCCTTGCGTAAGGATTCTTTGTAAAATTTTAATTTTCAATTTTTGAATTGGTCTATTGAAACATTAATAAATTATTATTTAAATA
>JANYEB010000088.1 GCA_025363355.1 Chitinophagaceae bacterium
TTAATAATTTTTCAATGTTTCTAAAAAAAAATTGCTTTTTAGGTGAAACTCCATCTGTAAAACTCCAACCGTGAACTGTAAAAACACAGGGTGTTTTGTTAAAGAAACAAGCTATTCTACCTACAATTCCAACTTTAGAAGAATTTAGGGAAACAATGTTAGGTTTATTTTTTTTGAGGTATTTATAAATTTTAAAAATGCTAATTATATCAAACCATAAATTGATTTGCATTTTTAAACTATCAATATGAACTACTTCAATTTGTTCCTCAATAAGTTTGTTTGTTAAATACCCTTTTGTTCCAGCAATAACCGATACATCAAATCCATCTTGCTTAAATCGTTTCGCTAATTCAAGAACATATATCTGAGCTCCACCAATGTTATCACCTTTGGTGATGATAAATAGAATTTTATTTTGAGACATCTTTTCTAATTCAAGTCGTTAATCATTTCAACAAACGATTGTATATAATTTTTTCTTTCCCTAAAATATAAATAACATTCTTTCGAAATATTGTCATAAATATTTGAATTATTTATGATATCATTTAGTTCTATACAAAGAGTTAAATAATCTTTTTCATTTGCATTGTTTTTTATTAAAATCCCATTTTTTAGATGCTGTATGTAATTTTTTATTTCACCAACAGGTGTACTGATAGGAATAACGCCATTTATCATAGCATCAACAACGCTCATTGCCATACCTTCATTTTTGCTAAACTGAATATAAAAATGATACTGCTGGTAAATAGCAGATGTTTCAGAAGCATTGAAAATACCTTTAAACAATACTTTATCATTTAAGCTATTCTTTTCGATTTTTTCTTTTAATTTTTTAATGTATTTATTATCGCCATCACCATAAATGTGCAACCGAAATGATTTATTATTTTGCATAAATATTGCAAAAAAGTCTATTACGGCTTCTAAGTTTTTAACTTCGTTTAGTCTTCCAGCATATAAAAAACGAATTTCTTTAAGATTATGAAGATTAATTTTATGCTGTTCTTTACCAAAAAAAATATATGGGATAATAAAATAATTGTTGTGGTTTGAGTTCCTCTGTTTAATAATTTTCAATGTATTTAAACTATCACAAGCTATAGCATCTGCTTTTCCTAATAGCATTTTGTTAAAAAAAGCATCTGCCAGGTGGAAATAGGTTTCATTATGAACGAATGCAACTAGCTTAACTTTTCTATTTATGAATATTTTATAAATAAGAGCAACAATTGCACTTTTCCAAAGAGATGAGATAATGATAGAAGGATTTTCCTCCTTTAATTTTTTTAAGCTTGGAAAAATTGATACTACAAGAAATTTATACTTTAAAAAAATAAAATACTTTACACTATTTGGCTCATAAAATTTATTGGCATTGGTTAATGTCATTACCCTGTAATCAAAAAAATTATTGAGTTCATTAATTGATAGGTTAATTCCTTTCTCAACTCCCCCAAGCTGCAATGAAGATATTAGATGAATAACTTTAATTTTCACTCACTACATTTTTGAACGAATAATAATAGAACAATATAAAACAGCACAAAAACCAAAACCAAGGATACCAATAATTTGAGATAGAGTTATAGTGAATTATGCCACAGAGGAATGAAATAATAAGAAAAAATTTAATATTATGTTTTATGGTCATCAATTTAATGAATAACGATAATAAAAAGGAGCCAAAACACATCAATCCAACTATTCCAATTTCAAAGGTTATAGTTTGATAAAGTGATAAAAAACTAAAGCTATCATCGTGTCCTAAAATTCTAAATCCACTTGGTCCTACACCAAAGAGAATATTAATTAGAGGTAATTTAGGAAATGTCTGCCAAAAAAAGTTTGACCTAAATGCCCTGTCTTCAAATGAGAAGGAATCAAATTTTTCTTCAATAGTAATTTGAACTATTTCGGTAAGTGGTATGAATAGGTTAATTATTTGCCAAACAAATAAGAGCAATATTATTGTAACTAATATTTTTTTATGATGGTTTCTTATAAATTCAATTGTGGGTTTGTAACCTAATGTAAGAGATATTATAATACACGCAGGTATAAGTAAAAAAGAAGCCACACTAAAAGACGTTAATATTGAAAGGACAATACATAACATTGAAATATTTTTATAAAATATTCCTTTTATAAAGAAGCCGCTTTTATATAAATAATATGCACATAAAGGGGCGAAAATTTCTATCATAAATCCGTAATGTCCAGACTCTTCAGCAAATCCTCTTGAACGAATTAAAAAGCCAACAATAAAAGGGTCATATTCTTTAACTGATACTCTTGGAATTAAATCTGAAACCGTAATTCCACAAAAATTAGTTAAGGTAAATTCAACTAGTGAGAAAACTGAACTTGTTAATACGGAAATGAATATCCACTTTAGTGTTAATCTAAAAAGTTGTTGTGGTGTTTTATTGTTTAGAAAAAAGAAAAGTGGAGTTAAAAGAAAAAAAATGAATGAACTGAAATATGCCAATGTATGATTAAGAGAAAAACTATAGGGAATGCCATTTATAGCATAGGACAATAAAACAAAAAAGAGAAATAGGATAATTATTTTAGTTTCGTAACAAAAAAAATTCAAAGATATTTTTTTTGTTTGAACAATACTTAACAAACAAAATATAAACAACGCAATACCTGAAATTATTGGCAAGTTAATCGTGCCACTGATTGCAAAAGCAGACGTAAATGGGATTGCTAAAATGAATAAAATGAATATGTTTTTTTCTACTGTGTTCATTTAATTTATCAACTTATATGCAATCCAGTTTTTATAATACAAAAACATTCGTTTAATAAAACTCATTTTATATAATCCCCAATTTTCTAAAATCTGCAACCTTTCAGAATTAATTTTTCCACTACTTGTTATGCTATTAGGGTGTTCTCGAAATACTGTTGAAAATATTGGCAAATGACAATAATTTTCTTGTGATTTATCAATAGTATTAAGGATATACTCAAAATCCGAAGCATATTTAAATTGCAGATTATATTTTAAATTTTGTTTTTTAATAAAATGCATAGAAATAAAAAAACTTGGATGTGGAATAAATGTGCAATGTTCGGAACATAGCAACTGTTGTAAGGTGTATTTTTTTAATTTAATCTCTCTATACACATCTTCTTTTTTTCGCAAAATATTACAATAAAAAAAGTCATATTTTGCCTTAGCAATTTTGTTATTAATCTGTTCAATAATTTGGCTGCCATTGAGATAATCATCTGAATTGAGTATCAAAATATAATCTCCAGTAGCCTTTGCAATTCCTTTATTAATTGCATCATACATCCCAGAGTCTCTTTCAGAAATATAGTAGTAAAGTTTATCCCTATATTTTTCTATAATTTCAACTGATTTATCTGTAGATGCCCCATCAATTATTATATACTCAATGTTTTGATAAGATTGACTTAATACACTATTAATTGTTTCTTCAATGAATTGCTCGCCATTGTAGACAACGGTTATGATTGAAAATTTTAAACTTGCTTTTCCGTTCATTTTTACTTTAAAGAATAAATATGTTATTAATCCTTTTCAACAAAATTGCTGTTTATTTTACGTACAAATTTTATAGGGTTTCCTGCCCAAATTTCATCATCTGGAATTGATTTAGACACCACACTTCCTGCACCAATAATTGATCTATTCCCTATTTTTACACCTTTTAAAATAATACAATTTGCCCCTACAAAAACATCATCGCCAATAAATATTGGTGATTTTTTAATTAAAGAGGAGTTTAAATTTTTTCGCCTTTCCAGATAATCCAGCTCGTGAAAATCAGTGTCCCATATAAAACAATTTCCACCAAAGTTGCAATATGAACCTATGTTTATTTCATATGCACAGTAAATAGATACATTACTGAAGCCAGAATTACTGCCAATTGAAAGTCTTCCCTTATCCAAAACACAAATTGTAGATTTTTTGTTTAGTCCTACGTAATTATCAATTATTCTATTCCTAAATATTACATTATCTGCAATCGTTAAGTAGCTTGTAGGTTTTACTCGAATACTGACGAATCCATATAATTTAATCCCTTTTCCGAGTTTGGCATTTTTGTTCATTAACTTTATTGTCAAAATAAAGAATGAAGTTGAAAGAATTGATATCCCTTCTTTAAAGAGCCTATAAAAAAATTTAATTATTTGAAATAAAGTCATAAAATAAATAGTTTTTTACTACCAACACTCTAAATTAGTTTAAATTTCTTTACCACTATAACTGTTTTTTATTCATTTATTGAATGTAGTTTATATGCTTGGTATAAGAATAAAGAGCAAATTAGTGCTGCAATAATCCCATAAAAGTTTATGCTAATTATAAGATTAAACACAGTATATACAAATATTAGGGACCCTACAGATAAAAAAAATGTAAAATAAATAAATGGATTATATTGAATTTTACTCACGCCCATTACCTCTTTTTTCTTGAACAAGTTAAG
>JANYEB010000081.1 GCA_025363355.1 Chitinophagaceae bacterium
TTGACGTTATAAATTTGACTTATGAATAAAACATCAGCAATATTGCAATCATCAACTTCAGTTATGGGCTGACGGAATGCTAATTCCCCAACAAACGCCAAGCCTTTTTCGTTGGGCGTTATGCTAAACTACTTTGTTTGACACACCCTGCAATGCGAAAAAATCCTGTGCTACAATTAAGGCACATTTGCAAGGCACACAAAACCCAACACACAAAAGCCAACCTTGCAAAAGAGCCTTAATCTGCCAACGCTTCTGCCCAGCTTTTGTATTTCAATTTGGCAGCACCTCAACACATTGGGCAACAGGAACAATCCCCAACACCTATGCCCACCACCACCCACACACTTGCACTACATTTGCACCTATGACAAAATATAAATTCTTAATAACGCTTACAATATTGATTTTTTCAACACAAAATATCATAGCACAAAACACATTTACAGCAACTGTAAAAGACAGTTCAATTAATCAAACTTTACAAGGCACAACAGCCAAAATAAAAGACACAAAAATTACTGCAACAGCCGACAGCAACGGAATAATCATACTCAAAAATATTCCCAACGGAAAACAAACAATCGTATTCTCTTATGTTGGCTACAAAAAAATCGAGTTGCAAATCACCTTTCCTTTATCAAGCAATGCAATACAACAAAACATTTACCTCAACAGCGAAAACGAAGAACTAAATCAAGTCATTGTTTCATCTACAAAAACCAGTAGAACCATTGCCAACACACCCACCAGAGTAGAAACCATTGATGGCGAAGAACTCGATGAAAAAAACAATATGAAACCCTCAAATGTTTCAATGCTACTGCACGAAAGCACAGGCTTACAAGTGCAACAAACCTCTGCTACAAGTGGCAGTGCAAGTATTCGTGTGCAAGGTTTAGACGGCAGATACACACAACTTTTAAAAGACGGCTACGCCAATTTTGGCAACTTCGCAAGTGGACTAAGCATCTTGCAAATTGCACCCCTCGACCTCAAACAAGTTGAAGTTATAAAAGGTCCTGCATCCACTTTATTCGGCGGTGGTGCTATTGCAGGCGTTATTAATTTCATTTCCAAAGCACCAAAGGAAAAAGCCGAACACAGCTTTTTATTCAATCAATCACACATAGGGCAAACCGATGTTAGCGTTTACTCTTCACACAAAAAAGGAAAATTTGGTTATGCAGTTTTAGCAATGGTAAACTTTCAAAAGCCTTACGATGTAGATAAAGACAACTTCACCGAAGTGCCAAAAACAAACAGCGTTACTTTCAATCCACGTTTCTATTATTACCCAAATAGCACCACAACTTTTATGTTGGGCAACAGCTTTACACAAAGCAACAATAAAGGTGGCGACCTTCAAGTAATTAACGGAAACACCGATGCCAACCACGTTTATTTTGAAGAAAACAACAGCAAACGAAACACAACTTTTTTCGAGTTCGACAAAAAATTCAGCACAAAAAACAGTTTCAAACTCAAACAAAGTCTCAGCTTTTTCGATAGAAAATTAAGTATTCCCAATTACAGTTTTGCAGGGCTAAACACCAACAGTTTCAGTGATATTACCTACATCAGCAACCTACCAAAACAAACCATTATCACAGGTATAAATGTAGTATTCGATAAGTTCAAACAACAAAATAGCAGCACAGCCATTCACAATTTAAATAATCAATCTTTTACAACAGGGGCTTATGTTCAACACACTTGGGACGTATCAAACAAAACAAAAATCGAAAGTGGTTTACGGATAGAAAACGCCAATTATAGCAACATCAATTTCAACAACAATCAAACATTTGCATTGCCTCGCATTTCAGTTTTATTCAAGTTCAACAACAAAATCACTTCTCGAATTGGTGGAGGTTTAGGCTACAAAATACCAACAGTTTTTACCGAAAAAACTGAAAGTTTACAGTATCAAAATGTATTACCACTAAACAATGTATCAGCCGAAAAAAGCATAGGAGCAACAGCCGATATAAATTACAAAACCAAACTTGCCGATGAAGTTTCATTTAGCATCAATCAAATGTTTTTTTACACTTCAATCAGCAATCCACTAATATTATTGCCCAATTCATTAACCAATGTGTATTACACCAATGCCACACAACCCTTGCACAGTATGGGTTTTGAAACCAATGTTAAATTAATTATTGCCGAAGACTTCAAAATATTTGCTGGTTACACTTACACTTATGCAAAAGCAATGTATCAATCAGGCAACCAATTTGTAACCCTCACACCCAAAGGCAGATTAAATTTTAATATTGTTTACGAAGAAGAAGACAACTTTAAAATAGCAATCGAAGGCTTATACACAGGCAAACAATTTTTAAACAATGGAAACGAAACACCATCATTTTGGGAAATAGGTGTAGCAGCACAAAAAACATTCAATAAAGTAGCCATCTTTTTAAACTGCGAAAACTTCAACGACCAACGCCAAAGCAAGTATAAATCTGTTGTAAATGGCAACATCAACAACCCAAGTTTCGATGACATTTGGAACAACACTTTGGGCTTTGTTTTCAATGCAGGTTTCAAAATAAAATTGTAATGCTATGAAAATAATTACACGCAATATTTGGATACTTTCTTTGGTAAGTATGTTTACCGATATAGCAAGCGAAATGCTATATCCAATAATGCCTATTTATTTAAAGTCAATCGGCTTTTCTATTATACTTATTGGAATATTAGAAGGTTTTGCCGAAGCCACAGCAGGTTTAAGCAAAGGTTATTTTGGTTCATTAAGCGATAATATAGGCAAGCGATTACCATTCGTTCAAATAGGTTATGCTTTTAGTGCTATTTCAAAACCTATGATGGCAGTTCTTATTTATCCTTTATGGATATTCTTCGCAAGAACTTTAGACAGATTAGGCAAAGGAATTCGCACAGGTGCAAGAGATGCAATGTTATCCGATGAAGCAACACCCCAAACCAAAGCAAGAGTTTTTGGCTTCCATCGTTCCTTAGATACTTTAGGTGCAGTATTAGGTCCTTTGTTTGCACTTATTTATTTAGCCTCACACCCTGCACACTACAAAACACTTTTCGTAATAGCTTTTTTGCCAGGCATCTTAGGCATTGCCATAACATTTTTAATAAAAGAAAAAAAGAAACAAACACTTGCACAAAAACCCAAAACACATTTTTTAGATTTTATACAATATTGGAAAACAAGCCCTATTATTTATAAAAAATTAGTAACAGGTTTATTAGTTTTTACATTATTCAATAGTTCCGATGTTTTTCTATTATTAAAGATAAAAGAAGCAGGTTATAACGATACTGTTGTAATTGGAATGTATATATTTTACAACTTAATTTATGCTTTATGTTCCTACCCAATAGGGATATTAGCAGATAAAATAGGAATGAAAAAAATCTTTATTTCAGGGCTTATATTATTTGCCTTAACCTATTTTGGTATGGCATTCGCACAAAGCAGAACCTTATTTATTATTTTATTCTTTTTCTATGGCATTTATGCAGCAGCCACCGAAGGCATAGCAAAAGCGTGGATAACCAATGTTTTCCAAAAAGATAAAACAGCCACAGCAATAGGCACATATACAGCATTCCAAAGTATTGCCACTTTAATTGCAAGTTCTTTAGCAGGGTTAATTTGGTTTTCATTCGGTGCATCCACCACCTTTTTATTAAGTGCTATTGTAGTAATATTGGTATCGTTTTATATGGCATCAATTAAGACCAAACATTCATATTAGTGTTGTTCATCATCACACAACACTCAACAAAATCAAATGTAGAGGAGTTCTAAATAAAACGTTAATACAACTACCGTAAACCAAAAACATTTAATTTCACAACCTAAATGAAATTCTTAACAGCAATATTAGCAACACTTCTACTGTTTATGACAGTTCAGCCAGCCTTATTGCCTTGTGTTAATAATAACGAAACTGAAACTTGCAGCGATAGTTCATCTTGTTCCAAATCTTGCAGCGATGATGAAGATGATAACGATTATGATTGTTGCCACAAAGGTTGCTGCAATCCTTTCTTAGCTTGTGCTTGTTGCTTTTATGTAATCACAAATCAATACAGCATTCAAGCAAAATATTTCTCTTCTAAAAGAGATAAAATACAACTACACAACGAAAGTTTTATATCAAATTATAGCCACGATATTTTGCATCCACCAGAGTTTGTTTAGGTTTTAAAAACAAATGGTATCAAAATAAATTCAAAATATAAATTCATAAAAGATGAAAAAAATAGTGTTAAGCATAGTTGTAATGTTTGTAATGTCAAGCGTTGCAGTATATGCAAATGGAAGTAAAAAAATTGCTAACAAAAAAGCAGTTCAAAAAGAATGCAAAAAAGCAAATTGCCCCGATAAGGCAAATTGTAAAAAAACAACTTGTCCTAACCGTCCAGGTTGTATTTGCAACTAAATAGTTTAATAAACTAAATAGCCCATCACTTAATTGTGGTGGGCTTTTTAATTAGCTATAAGTTCAATAAACTAATTAGTAAAACTTTTATATAGTTGAATAATAATATTTGTAAATAATTCAGTAAAAAAAATGAAACAATTAATATTAATATTCTTTGGTGGTGGTTTAGGCAGCATTACTCGTTTTTCTCTCGGCAAATGGATAAACACACAACACACAAACCCATTTCCATTAGGCACATTCATAGTAAACGTTGCAGCCTGTTTTGTATTAGGTTTAATAGTAGGTTTAGCAGATTATAAACAAATCCTATCACCACAAGCAAAACTATTTTGGGCAGTAGGTTTTTGTGGTGGTTTCAGCACATTTTCCACGTTCAGCAGCGAAAGCCTTACATTATTTCAACAAGGCAATCACGATATAATGTTTATATACATAGCATCAAGTGTTATAACTTGTTTATTCGCCACCTATTTTGGTATAGTATTAATACAAAAGATAGTTGCGTAATGCTTTTTTACTTATTGCCTTTGTGTCTTCGTGGCAAACCAATAAATATTTTCTTCATAGCCTTATACATTTGTTACAATGCCAATAATATTTTATACACAGCCATCAACAACTATTACATTTCAAAATAAATGTTCTGCAATTCATTTTTAAAACATTACAATTCACTTTTGAAACATTACAATTCAAAAATAATCTTCTACAATTCACTTTTAAACTATTACAATCTAAAATAAATGTTATACAATCTATTTTTAAAACATTACAATTTAAAATAAAAACATTACACAGTATATTAAATGTATTACATAAGCACTTACATTTGCTACATAAACATATTTATTTACAATTTAAAACACTTCACCTATGGCATCAAATTCAGAAGTTACGTTCGGAGCTAAGATTGCTAATGCAAGTAAAATCTCTGCTAACTTAAAAACATTCGCAGGCTTTGTAGCACCAACTACAAACACCTCAATCGTCAATTACGACGCATTAATTGCAACCATTACAGGAGAAAACACAGGCGTAGCAACCAAAAAAGCAGCCTACTCTGCTGCTGTTGAGGTTAGACAAAAGTTGTTTTTCAAAGACAAAGATTGTGTACTAAAAGTATTAAGTCCAGTTACATCAGCAGTTCGTTCAAAGTTGGGCAAGTCTGCAAAACCAGTAACCGACATTACTGCACTTGTAGTAAAAATTCGTGGAGAAAAGAAAGCAAAAGGTAAAGACCCAAAACCAGAGGAGGCAGGAAAAGAAAAGAAAGATGGAGTTTCACAATCCGAGCGTTCTTATGGTTCAATGACACAACATTTCAGCGACATCATTACTACACTTACAACATTAGGTACAGACTATGCACCAGTAAACGTTGCACACAAACTACCAGCACTTACAACAAAATTGGCAAGTATTAAAACTGCAAATGACAGTGCGACAACAACTTTCGGAGCATTAAAAACAGGGTTAGACAATCGTTCAAATCAATACACAGACTTAACAGAAAGGACACAACGCATTAAAGAAGCAGTAAAAAGTCAATATGGCGTTGGTTCGACAGAGTATAAACTAATAAAAGGACTAAGAGTGTAACAACTTCATAGGCTACACACAAAGCAAGGCACATTTGCAAGGCACACAAGGCTAACACACCAAGCCAACCTTGCAAAAGAGCCTTGCTTCTTAGCTCACACACGACAAACACCCCAAGTTTGACAGGGACTACCAAATACGTATCACAAATAAGAAGCACAAACGCCCAACATTAGGTTTGGCGTTATTGGGGCTTGACGAATATTGCCTCAACATTTGTTCTTTATTGTACTTCAGTTCGGGCTGGACGTTATAAATTTGGCTTATGAATAAAACATCAGCAATATTGCAATTATTGGGCTTCGGTTATGGGCTGACGGAATTCTAATTCCCCAACAAACGCCAAGCCTTTTTCGTTAGCTGCTACTTTAAAATGACACCTTGCTAAGAGAGTTTAACATACAACTTATAGACAGAATAAAGAATCCAAAACTGGAAATAGTTTTACAAATGGACTATTGACAATTGCTCTCACAATAGTTT
>JANYEB010000093.1 GCA_025363355.1 Chitinophagaceae bacterium
GAGGCATGTCAATAACAAGATAATCCAATTCGCCCCAATCTACTTCTGTTACAAATTGTTTGATGGCAGAACTAGCCATTGGTCCACGCCAAACCACAGCATTTTTTTCATCAACCAATAAACCGATGCTCATCAATTTAATACCAAATTTTTCTAATGGAACAATCATTCCCTTCCCATCAATATCTTTCATCATTGGTCTTTCGCCACGAACGCCAAACATAATAGGCACACTTGGACCATAAATATCAGCATCCATTAAACCAATTTTTCCACCGCCTTGTGCCAATGCTAAAGCAAGATTTGCAGCCACTGTACTTTTGCCAACGCCACCTTTGCCACTGATAACAGCAATCACATTTTTTACACCTGGTAAAACATTATTATCTTTTCTGTTAGAGCTTGTGTTAGAAGTAAAATTAACTTTAACATTTGCCTCTTTATTCACCAATATTTTTACAGCATTAATGCTTGCATTGCTCATCATATCTTTCATTGGGCAAGCAGGGGTTGTTAGTATAATTGTAAAAGATACATCGTTACCATCAATTACAATGTCCTTTACCATATTTAGAGTTACAAGGTCTTTGCCTAAGTCAGGTTCTTGAACGTTTGAGAGTGCTTTTAGAATATCAGCTTCGGTCATATAAACAGAAATTTTTGTTAAAAATTTGAATAGTTGGCAAATGTAGCGATTGAGTTGTTTATTTTGCGTAAGCATCTAAGCATTAAAAAAGAAATAAATGATTTTTCTTTTAGTTAAGATGATTAAATTCGCTTTTAAATTATGAAGATATCTGTACAAATAGCAATTGCTACATTGCTTCTTTTTTTGAGTAACAAATTGTTTGCTCAAGCTTATCCACCTAAGGATAGCGTTATTCAATTATATGGCGTTGTTATGACTGCTGATAGTTTGCGTGGCGTTCCTGCTGCAAGTATTATTGTTGTTGGAAAAGGTAGAGGAACTATCTCAAATGGCTATGGTGTATTTTCAATTGCTGTTTTAAAAGGAGATAAAATTAGTTTTAGCTCTGTTGGATTTAAAGATAAAGAAATTACAATTCCCATTAACCTAGCAGATAATCAATATAGTGTTATTCAATTATTGGTTAGTGATACATTTTATCTGCCAGCAACTATCATAAAATCTAAACCATCAAGAGAACAATTTGAAAGAGATTTTGCCACGTCTAGAATGGATGATGATGCTTATGAAATAGCCAGACAAAATACTGAGGAAGGAAAGATGAGAGCTTTGATGGCAACATTACCTGCTGATGGTAAAGAGGCTGTTAACTTTCAACTTAGGCAACAAGCTGTAAAGTATTACTATGCTGGTCAAGTACCCCCACAAAATATATTCAATCCATTGGCCTGGGCAGATTTTATTAAAGCTTGGAAACGAGGAGATTTTAAAAAGAAGAAAAATTAATTACTAATTATTAGTTATTAATTATTAATTACTCCCAATATTTGTTTCACTTATAACTAATAACTAACAATTAATAACTGAAATAGTGCAACAATATCATCAACTGCTACAACATATTTTAGATAATGGTGTTTCTAAAACTGATAGAACAGGTACAGGAACTATCAGTTGTTTTGGATATCAAGTGAGGTTTAATCTGCAAGATGGATTCCCCTTAGTAACTACAAAAAAACTTCACTTAAAAAGCATTGTTCACGAATTATTATGGTTTTTAAAAGGTGAAACTAATATTGCTTATTTGAAAGAAAATGGTGTTAAAATTTGGGACGAATGGGCTAGTGAAACCGGTGATTTAGGCCCTGTTTATGGTAAGCAATGGAGAAGCTGGCAAAGTGTAAATGGAGAATCGATAGACCAAATTAGTGATGTGATTCATCAGTTAAAAACAAATCCTGATAGCAGAAGAATTATTGTTAATGCTTGGAATGTTGGCGAATTAAAACAAATGGCTTTAATGCCTTGTCACGCCTTGTTTCAGTTTTATGTAACGCCTGCTAGTTCTTCTGATGCAAAACCAAAATTATCTTGTCAGTTGTACCAACGTAGTGCTGATGTATTTTTGGGAGTTCCTTTCAACATTGCATCTTATGCACTTTTAACAATGATGATTGCACAAGTTTGTGATATGGAAGCTGGAGATTTTGTTCACAGTTTTGGCGATGTACATTTATATAATAATCACTTAGAGCAAGCAAAATTGCAATTGTCAAGAGAGCCTTTTGCATTACCTACAATGAAAATAAACCCTGATGTGAAAGATATTTTCTCCTTCAAATTTGAAGACTTTAGTTTGGAAAATTATCAATCTCATCCACATATAAAAGGAATTGTTGCTGTTTAAAAGTTCATTTATGGTTTGTGGTTTATCGTTGTTTAAAAACATCGTACTTCGTGCATCTAACTTCATACATTAATGAACATTTCCATCATCGTTGCTGCATCGTTAAATAATGCCATTGGTAAGAATAATCAATTGCTTTGGCATTTACCTAATGATCTAAAATTTTTTAAACAAACAACTTGGGCAATGCCTGTGGTGATGGGACGAAAAACGTTTGAGTCGCTTGGTAATAAAGCATTAAATGGTCGTTTGAATATTATCATCACCAAACAAAAAGATTATAAAGCAGCAGGAATTGTTGTTGCCAGCAGCCTTGAAGATGCTGTTTTTATTGCACACGAGCATCAATACAAAGAAATATTAGTTGCTGGTGGTGGCGAAATTTATAAACAGACTTTGCCCAAAGCCAACAAGATTTATTTAACAAGAGTTGAAATCATTATTGATGGTGATACCTTTTTTGAAATGAATGAAGATGATTGGCAACTGTCTTTTGCAGATAAAAAATTAGCAGATGAAAAGCACCTTTACAATTACACTTTTGAAACTTGGACAAGAAAATAAAACCGAATGGAATTTTTTGACACAGCTTACATTTGGTTAGCCCCATTTTTAATTCTATTCAGCCTTTTTGTTAAAGACGACAAAAAGAAATTTGTATTAAACTGTTTAGCAGTAATTAATGTATTACTCATCTTTCATTCCATCTTCATCATCAGGCAATTTTATGCTTTAATTCAATGGGTATTATCGATGGATGTTAAGCCTGACCCTAATCAAAAGGTAGAAATTGGATGGAATGAAATTAAAAGTTGGATTACTATTTTACTTCCTTTTTTATTTTTAATTAGAAGAATTTCCGCTAATAGAATCTTGAGTGCTTTTATGTTGTTCTTATTGTTGAATGATTGGTTCAAACTTTACCTAATCTCATTAAAAAGCAATTGGAGTATGTTTGAAAGCCATAACTTTTATGTGTATAATCTATCACTAAAAATAATGCACTATACCAGTTGGATGATATTTGTGTATGCACTATTCTGGTTTGTGAAAAAATTGCCTTCACAACAAAAAATTCAAACTACAAACTAGGTATGGTTTCTAAATTGCAAACTACAATAAAATATTGGCGTTGGTGGCTTGGCGCATCAAACAGCAAAGGACATGGAGTGCACTCTCCATTTGTGTTTGATTTTATTATAGATTTATTGAATGATGATAGAGAGTTTTATGCTTTTCAGCAAATTGAGAATAGTCATAAAATTACAAAGCCAGAAAGAAAAGTAAATAGATTATTGTTTAGAATGGTTGATTATTATCAGCCCAAAAACATTGTCAATATTGGTAATGGCAATAATATTCAAACACAGTATTTGGCAGCAGCAAATCATCTGATTGAAATGAATACTATAAAAGAAACTGATGTTTATTCATTACAATCAAGTATTGATAAAATTGGAAAGCTAGATTTTATTGTTTTTAATAGCAACAAATCAAATGATACATTAAATCAATTTGAAATTTTATTATCTGCATTTCACAACAACACTTTCCTTATTTTTAAAAACATCCATTTAAGTAAAGAAGCTGAAGCAAACTGGCAATCTATACAAAATCATTCTTCAGTAAAAGCAACTATTGATTTATTTCATTTTGGTATTGTTTTATTCAATCAAGATTTTAAAGTAAAGCAGCATTTTAAATTAAGATTTTAGAAAATAAGCTAACAAGTGGTAGTTTTCTAAACAAATTCCTTATTCTTGCAATTCTATAAAAGCAAAAATGAAATTTCTACGTCAAAATTTAGACTTCTTAGATCATCCCAGCATTTAATAATGCTATATGTTGAATGTTAAATC
>JANYEB010000123.1 GCA_025363355.1 Chitinophagaceae bacterium
GACTTACAAATTGTAACAACTTGATTTGCAAAAGCCGATTTGCACGTTAGTCAGAATTATTCAACTATCAATTTTTCACGTAATGCTTCTCCTTTTACAGTAATAACTTCAACTATGTACAATCCTTTTTTCATAGACTTCAAGTCAACAGTTTTTAAAAGTTGGTTATTTACCGATGATTGATAAACTTTTCTGCCAAGACCATCAGTAATATTGACTTCTTTAGCATTCTTGCAATCTATTGTAACTATTGATTTTGCAGGATTTGGATAAACATTTATCGTTTGTTGTTTGTTGTTTATCGTTATTTGTCTTACTTCACTAAACTGATAACTACCATCTTTATCTACTGCTTTTAATCGGTAGTAAAGCGTTAGTTTATCGTTAGTAATTGGAAGTTTGTTATCTATAAACTCATAACTTCCAAAGCCTTTAGCAGCAACCTTTCCAATAGTTTCAAAGTTTCTTCCATCACTGCTTCTTTGAACAATAAAATTTGATGTGTTTATTTCAGATGCTGTTGTCCAAGAGTTTTCAATAGAACCACCCCTAACCCCTCCAATGGAGGGGAATTGAGAACCCTCATTCGTAAATCGTAATTCATAATTCGTAAATCTTACTGGTAAATTAACAGGCATCAATCCTTTTGCCTGCACATTTTTTAACACTGCATATCTTCCTGCACTTGTGCTACCACAACTAAAATAAACCCTTACAGTTAATGAATCTCCAGCATTTAATTGTACTCCATTTCCTGCATTTAATGCAAAAGAATATTGGGCAGTTAAACCTCCACTAGATGAAGCTGCAACCACAACTGGTGTTGTAAATACACCATTAGCAGTATTGGGTAAAGTGCCACTTAAATCTCTTCCTCCTGTTACATTAGCACTATCTGTTGTGAAGTTTGATTTAGAATATGCCACAGCAATTTTTGTTCCTGATGATGAGCCATAATAACCAATCAATGCAACAAAAGAATCTAATCGCACACTATAATTAGCACTTGTTTTTATAATAAATTGTTCATATAGTGTTCTGCTTAAAGTGCTGCCACTTCCTCCACTTGCAGTTCCCCACATTCCATCTCCTGCACTTGATGGTGCAAATGCTTGTCCATACAATGTTGAGTATGCAGGCACTGCTGCTACTTGTGTTCCATTAGATAGATTTAATCTTTTAAGTGTTGGAGTTGTTGCTACTAATCCTGTTGCTCTCACTGTTGCATCATCAAGATTATTGGTTGTTAAATTCCATTGTTGCAACACATCAAAAGTTAATAATGGTGTACTTTGTGTTACGCCACTTACTGCAACATTTTTAGTGTGCGTTGTAGCAACTCCAACAGTTGAATGAACTATATCGCCATTATAATTTGCAGCACTTGGTGCATTCAATCTTACATAAACAGTAGTGTTAGCAACAGTTCCAGCAGATTGAGTTAATGTTATAGGATTTACATTCCAAGTTGCAGCATCTAAACTAATTTCATAGTTTGCAGGTGCAGTGATGACAATATTGTTTAAAAGATTTGTTCCACTAACAATATAAGATTGATTACCACTTGGAGCTGTTGAGCCTTGCAAGAAGTTTGTTAAACTGCTTACAGTAGTTACTATTGTTGGGATTGAAGATATTTCAATGGTATCTGTATAGGTTGTTGTAGAACCTGCTTTTGATGCTTTTACAAAATAAAAATAAGAAGCACCTGGAGGAGGTAATAAATCTGTTCCACTAAAATTTATTGCTGTATCGTTTGTAGCAGTTGTGCTGCTTAATACATTAAATGATGCTTTATTGTTTGTTGATTTATAAAGGTCATAAGTGATGCCAGTCATTGCCCAGCTTATGTTCCAAAGCAAATTAGCATTAGCACCACTTTTTACGCCTCTAAAATTTGATACTGCAATTTCTGTTGTTGGGCTAGTGCAGAAATCTGCTCTCACACTACAAGGATTCCATCCATTAAACATTGTTGGAATATTATAGCCAACAGTATCAGTATTACTAAATTGTTTGCTCCAACCAACTCGTTTGCTAACATCAGTAAGCGTTCCATCTAAATTTTTACTTTTAAATTCGGCATAAGTAATTACTGATGTATCTGTTGTTGCATCCCATTTTGTCCAACCCAAAGGATTAATGCTACTGCTCATTGCAGTATTAAAGAAAACAACTTTGGTATTAGAGTTTACGGTGCCTCCACTATTTTGCCAAGGGCGACCTAAAAAATATAGTGTAGTGCCAGTGTTTGCAGGTATTTTACAATCTCGAAATAGATAACCATAAGTTTGTCCAATTGGCGTATTAGCAGCAGTTATATAAGAGTTTCCAGCTGTTAATCTTGACTTTGCATAAATAACACAACTATCATAAATAGCCACTGCATTTCCATAAATAAAATCAACAATACCATCTATATAACACTTGTAAAAATAGTGTCGTGGTGTGCCAGTTCCTTTTGTTAAAAGCGTGTCTTGCATTCCAATAAATCTGCAATTTTTAAAAGCTGCTCTATCATTATTAATAAACACAGCCAATGCTTGAGAGCCTGTAACGCCTGCTGCCACTGCACTATCGAAGTTGAATGAATTAACGAATGAAATATTTACTGCAACAAAATCAGCAGCATTAATGGTGATGGTTGCACAAAGCTGACCAATAGTTCCTCCACCGACAAGGGTTCTTCCTGCAAAATCATTAAAGTAAATAACTACATCTGCAACACTCTCTCCTATCAATTGAATATTGGGTTTGTTTGATGGAATAGTCACCTTCTCATTATACTTTCCATTTTTTATGTAGATAGCCCAAGCTGTTGCACTGTTTGTTGGTGCTGCATCAATACATGCCTGAACTGTTGTGTAATCTCCACTCCCATCTTTTGCTACAATCTTGTTGTATTGTGCGTTTGCAGTAATAGTGAATAGAGAAAATAGAATAACAAATAGGAAAATTCTTTTCATATCAAGTATCGTTTAGGCAATGAAATTAGATTATTGATAAATATTGTTTATTGATTTTGTGCAAACGATGGCAGATATCCTCTAATTTCCCTGAATAAATGGCTTTGATAAAAAAGCCCCGTATTTTTTATACAGGGCTTTTAAGAAATTTATTTTTCAGAATTAAGCATAGCTTTCAGTAGGCTCGCAAGCACATACTAAATTTCTATCGCCATAAGTATTATTTACACGAGCCACGCTCGCCCAAAATTTATTATGAGCAACATAAGGCAAAGGAAACGCAGCTTCTTGACGAGTGTAAGAATGACTCCAATCATTTGCACAAATAACAGCTTGTGTATGTGGTGCATTTTTTAAAGCATTATCTAGCTTATCTACTTTGCCATCTTCAATAGCTTTTATTTCATTACGAATAGCAATCAAAGCATCACAAAATCTGTCCAGCTCTGCTTTGTCTTCACTTTCTGTTGGTT
>JANYEB010000130.1 GCA_025363355.1 Chitinophagaceae bacterium
TGCGAACGCTAGATATTTTTTTGCGAAGTTCTAGTGCAGCAGCATCTTTAATTTCAGTAGCAGTAGAAACTAAACCCAATAATTCTTGGTCGGTGGGGTGGTTTTTAAACTGTGTTACAAGCAATACAATTTCATTAATTCTTGGAGCATCAACTTTTCTTAGTGCAAAGTCAGCAATATCTCTTTGCATAGAACCAACTAGTGAATCAGCTTTTTGCCAAAGTACATCATCACTAAAGTTATAGACTCTTATAGATTCATCTTTAGGCATACATAAAAGTTTAATTGTTAAATAATAGGCTAAATAAAAAAAAATATTTTATATAGAAAAAAATAAATTGAACCTAGCAAAAAGTTGTGAAAAACTTGTGAAAAGCTGAAAGAAATACAACAAAAGTAATAAGAATATAAAATGAAGTAAGGAGTAGCAAATTTGAAGCAAGTAGAAATAAAAAGGAAGTTGATAGCATATCAAAAGAAGTTATGTGAAGATAAAACGAAGCACTCCGTAGATAAAATGAAGCACTCCGTAGGACAGTTGGGCATAAATTTTATGCTTCGGATTGCTTTTGTAAGTCAAAATGGCACAATTTGGTGATTGTTTATTGCAACAAATAACTTTTCTAAAGTTTAAAACTTTAGAAAAGTTGGGTTCGATAGATTTTGCAACTTTTTAAAAGTTGTAAAATCTATTTGAAAATAAAAACATAAAACAGTTAATAAAAGGCGTTTATATAGTAAAAATTATTTTGAATAATGGCGAAATAAAAACTGAAGAATTGGTGGTGGGATAAACCTCTCTGGGAATTTATTTTTATTATGATATTCTCTCATTTTTGTCATTGCAATGACGACTTTATTAAGATGTTGCCTGAATTCCCGATTAGGTCTAATAAAACAAAACGTCCGAGATTTTAAAAACCTCGGACGTTTATTTTTTTATCTGGTAGTAATTTCTATTTCTTTTTAGCAATAGCCTTTTTTGTTACTGCTTTTTTAGCTGCAGCTTTTAAAGGTTTGTCAAATGCTTTTGGTTTTTGTTCCAAAATCATTCTTTTCACTTCAGCTAAATCTATTGTTGGCAATTCTTCTGGAGTGTATTTTGTGCCATCTGCTTTTTTTGTAATCTTTAGAATATCTTTTCCAAATTTGATGATGGCACCCCATCTTGCATTTTGAATAGAGATTTTTTCGGCTTCCCAATTTTGTATAAAACGGTTAGCTTCTTTATCAACTTTCTTTTCAATTAATTCATCAACATTGGCTTGGGTTAGGTTATCAAAATCGTAGCCTTTTGCAGGTATATTAATATATAAATCTTTCCATTTAATAAATGGTCCAAAACGTCCTTTACCTTTAGTTACAGGAAGATTTTCATACATAGCAACTGGTGCATCGGCTTGTTGTTTTTCGTTAATCAAAACAATGGCTCTAGCCACATCTACTTCATCAATATTTTCTCCACGAGGAATAGAAACAAATGCTTCACCATATTTTACATAAGGTCCAAACCTGCCCAAATTTACGCTCAATTCTTGCCCATTATATTCGCCAATTGTTTTTGGCATTTTAAACAATTCCACAGCATCGGCCAGTGTAATTGTTTCAATACTTTGACCAGCTTTTAGTTTTGCATAACGAGGTTTTTCTTCACCACTGCTATCGCCAATTTGCACCATTGGTCCAAACTTACCCATACGAGCAATAATCTTTTTTCCAGTTTCTGCATCAAGTCCAAGTTCTCTTTCACCACTTGCTCTTTCAGCAGTATCCATTGTGTGTTCAATGGTTTTGTGAAATGGTTTATAAAAACCATCAATCATATTATGCCACTCTAATTTGCCTGCTGCAATGCCATCAAATTCGTTTTCAATATTGGCTGTAAAGCTGTAATCCATTACATCTTTAAAGTGAGCTTTCAAAAAATCGGTTACAACATTTCCTAAATCTGTTGGGAATAATTTAGATTTTTCGGCACCCGTATTTTCACTTGCAATAGTTGCTGTTATTGTGTTATTTGCAGTAAGTTTTACAATTTGATAATTTCTTTTAATCCCTTCTTTATCTCTTTTTTCAACATACGTTCTTTTAATAATTGTTGAAATAGTTGGTGCATAAGTTGATGGACGACCAATGCCTAATTCTTCTAATTTTTTTACTAAAGATGCTTCAGTATATCTTGGTAATGGTCTTGTAAATTTTTCAGTTGCACTCATTTCTCTAAAAGATAAAACTTGTTGTGCTTTTAATGGAGGTAAAACGCCATCAGTATTTTCTTCTTCATCTTCATCAACCATTTTACCTTCAAGATATACTTTTAAAAAACCTTCAAAGGTCATTACTTCACCAGTTGCTGTTAGTTGTTCTCTATTAGTTGAAATATCAATTTTAGCAATTGTTTTTTCAAACTCAGCTTCACTCATTTGCGTTGCCATTGTTCTTCTCCAAATCAACTCATACAATCTTCTTCCATCTTCATCAGCAATGGTTTTGTTGTTCATATAAGTTGGACGAATAGCTTCGTGAGCTTCTTGTGCAGAGTCGTTTTTGTTTTTATAAAATCTTTCTTTATAAAATCTTTCGCCGTAATTATTTACAATTTGATTTTGAATATCTGCTCTTGCAGTATCACTCAAGTTCACACTGTCTGTTCTCATATAAGTTATATGACCAGCCTCGTATAAACGTTGTGCAATCAACATTGTTTTAGTAACGCCATAACCCATTTTTATTGAGGCTTCCTGTTGCAATGTTGATGTAGTAAATGGTGGTGATGGATTTCTTTTTATAGGTTTTACTTCAACAGATGCAACTTTATAATTTGCATTTAAACACGAC
>JANYEB010000165.1 GCA_025363355.1 Chitinophagaceae bacterium
TTACCAAGAAAAATTTGCAAGTGCTGGGCGTGTTCCAGGTTCTTTCTTTAAGAGAGAAGCAAGATTAAACGACTACGAAATTTTAACAAGCCGTTTAGTTGATAGAGCTTTGCGTCCTTTGTTTCCTGAAGATTATTTATGCGATGTGCAAGTATTAATTACACTTGTATCAAGCGATGCAGAGGTAATGCCTGATGCAATGGCTTGTTTAGCTGCATCTGCTGCTTTAGCTGTTTCTGATATTCCTATTAAAGAAATTATTAGTGAAGTTAGGGTTGCAAAAATTGATGGAGAATTGGTCATAAATCCAACTCGTTCTCAATTAGCAAAAGCTACCTACGAATTTATTATTGCTGCTACCGAAAAGAATTTGATGATGGTGGAAGGTGAGGCAAAAGAATGTAGCGAAGAAGAACTAGTTGAAGCTTTACAAGCTGGTCACGATGCTATTCGTGTTCAAATTAAAGCACAAGAAACTTTAAGAGACAACAAAGGTGTTGCTGGTAAAAGAGATTATAAAAAACCAGAACAAAACGAAGCAATTCAACAAAAAGTTGCTGCTTTTGCAAAAGAAAGAATTTATACAATAAGCAAAAGTGCAAGTGCAAAACACGATAGAACTGATGCCTACGCTGCATTGCGTGATGAATTAATTTTAAGTTTGGGTGAAGAAGCAACAGACAGCGATAAGAAATTTGCGAAACAATATTATGCAGATTTACAATGGGAAGTTGTTCGTGATATGATTTTAGACGATAGAATTAGATTAGATGGAAGACAATTAGATGTTGTTCGTCCTTTAGCAATGGAAGTAGAACCATTACCAAGTCCACACGGTTCGGCATTATTTACTCGTGGTGAAACACAATCTTTAACCACAGTAACTTTAGGTAGCAAGTTAGATGAATTATTAACTGAAACTGCTGCTAAATCTGAATATTCTAAATTCTTCTTGCATTATAATTTTCCACCTTTTTCAACAGGTGAAGTTAAAATGATGCGTGGCACAAGTAGAAGAGAAGTGGGTCACGGAAACTTGGCTTTACGTTCTTTAAGAATTATGATGCCTAAAGGCGATTTTCCTTATACAACAAGAATTGTAAGTGATATTTTAGAAAGCAATGGTTCATCATCTATGGCTACAGTTTGTGCTGGTAGCTTGGCTTTGATGGATGCTGGTGTGCCAATTAAAAAGCACGTTAGTGGTGTTGCAATGGGTTTAATTACGCGTGCCGATGGTAAATATGCCATCCTTACAGATATCCTTGGAGATGAAGATCATTTAGGTGATATGGATTTTAAAGTAACTGGTACTCGTGATGGTATTTGTGGTGTGCAAATGGATATTAAAGTAGATGGTTTAAGTATGGATGTAATGCGTGAAGCATTGAATCAAGCTAAAGCGGGTCGTTTACATATTTTAGATGCAATGTATGAGTGTATGCCTGCCCACAATGCAGACTACAAGCCACATACACCACGTATGGTGAAAATTATTATTGATAAAGAATTCATTGGTGCTGTAATAGGGCCAGGTGGAAAAATTATTCAAGAAATACAAAGAGAAACAGGTGCTACTATTACTATTGAAGAAGTAGGCAACACTGGCGAAGTATCTATCTTAAGCAATGCTAAAGAAGGAATGCAAAAAGCTATTGATTGGATTAATGGCATTACTGCAATTCCTGAAGTTGGAACAGAATATGAAGGCACTGTAAAAAGTATTAAAGAGTTTGGTGCATTCGTTGAATTTTTACCAAAAAAAGAAGGCTTATTACACATTAGCGAAATAAGCTGGAGCCGTTTAGAAACAATGGATGGCGTGTTTAGAGAAGGTGATAAAGTGAAGGTAAAATTGCTTGAAGTTGACCAAAGAACTGGCAAATTTAAATTAAGCCGCAAAGCTTTAATGCCAAGACCAGAAAGACCAGCAGGAGGTGATAGACCACAAAGAGAAGAAAGAAACTAAAATATAGTTAAACTAAAAAGGGATTGCAATTGCAATCCCTTTTTAGTTTAAGCAAGAATAAATGATGTTGGGTTGACTTCAAAAAGTAAATTTAAATTAAAACTAGCCGTTGGATTAGCTGTTTTAACATAATTTGAAGTAAACCTGATGTTATGGAACATTCAAAAAGCAGATTTAGATTAAAGCCAACTATAAGAATGGCTTTTTTAATTGGATTTTGCCTAAATCCAATTAAAAAACCTAAACATTAAAAATTAAGTAAGCTTTAATAAAAAATATTTTCGCAGCTTGTATGGGATAGCCTAAGAACAACGGTTTTTCGATATGAAATTTACAACTCACTCACTCTGCTTTTTTCCTCTTCAAACTCATTCCAAATTTCTTGCACAATTGCTACTGCTGGTTTCATTTCTTTTATCATACTACTCACTTGTCCTACTTCTAATTCACCTTCATCCAAATCGCCTTCAAACATTCCTTTTTTTGCCCTGCCTCTTCCTAAAATTTCTTTTAATTGTTCTTCGGAGGCACCATTGTTTTCGGCTGTTTTAATAGTATTGTAAAAATCATTTTTTAGTAATCGTACAGGTACTGTTTTTTTCATACTCAGCATTGTATCACCTTCTTTAGATTGCATTATGGCATCTTTAAAATTTTGGTGAGATGATGCTTCTGGTGTGCAGATAAATCTGCTGCCAATTTGCACACCATTGGCACCCAATACCATTGCTGCCAGCATTTGTTTGCCAGTTGCAATGCCACCTGCTGCAATCACAGGAGTTTTAACTGCATCTCTAACTTGTGGTATTAACACCATTGTAGTAGTTTCTTCTCTACCATTATGTCCACCTGCTTCAAAACCTTCAGCAACTACAGCATTGCAACCAGCGGCTTCTGCCTTTTGTGCAAACAAGCTGCTGCTAACAACGTGAACAACAACAATACCTTTGTCTTGCAAGGTTTTTGTCCAAACTTTTGGGTTGCCAGCACTAGTGAAAACTATAGGAACTTTTTCGTCAATAATGGTTTGAATATGCTTATCAATATCGGGATATAACAAGGGAATATTTACTCCAAAAGGCTTATTAGTAGCTGCTTTGCACTTTTGAATATGTTCTTTTAAAACATCAGGATACATACTGCCAGCACCAATTAAACCCAAACCTCCTGCATTGCTAACAGCAGCTGCTAAACGCCAACCACTAGCCCAAATCATTCCTGCTTGGATAATAGGATATTGGATATTAAATAACTGGGTAATATTGTTTTGATATGGCATAAAATATGTTTCTATAATGAAAATAAAATCCGTTTCATCTGTGCTTATCCGTGTGCTAATTCTGTATTCGCAAGTTCTTTTTTCTTTCTTTCTTCTGCGTGGTTAAGCAAGTAGGTGATACTAACATTTAACTCGAACCCAATAATTAAAACCATAGAATTAAAATAAACGATGGTCATAATAATTAATACAGTTCCAATGGAGCCATACACCTTATTAAAACTGGCAAAATTGTTTACCCAATATGAAAATAAAATAGTTGTTAGCATTAATAAAATGGTTGCAAGGATAGAACCTGGAGAAACTATTTTCCAACGTTTATGAACAGATGGAGCAAGTTTGTAAATAAGCCCAATGCCATAAAATAGTAGTACAATAATAATTGACCATCTAAAAAAATTCCACCAAGGAATATTTGCTTTACGTTTCATACTAAATAGCTTTTTTAGTAGTATGGCTAATTGTTCTTGTCCAATTAAAATTAGTATAGATGCAATTACTAAAAGCAACATTAAAAAAGTAAGTTGTATGGCTCTCCATCTTCTATGAAAAGGGAAACGTTTTGTTTGTGCAATAGATTTGTCAAAAGTTCTTATAATGCCCATCATTGCATTGCTTGCATAAAATAATACTAACAAGATACCAAATGAAAGTAAACCTCCACGTTGCCTTCCAAAAAAATCGTCTAAAAAATCTTTAACAAATAAATACGTATTTTGATTTGGGGTAAGTTCTTTAGTAAGTTTTAATAGCTCAACATTAAACTCTTTACCAATTTGCAAGTAAGGAACAAGTGTAAAAATAAAAATGCAAGAGGCTGGTATTGCCATAATAAAATTGAACGAAATAGCAGCTGCTCTTTCATTTAAGCCCACCTTGTTAATTTGCCTGAAAAAGAAAATAACTACATCATACAAAGGCAATCCCTGAAAGCCAGGCATAATAATTTGTTTGCTTTTTTTAATAACAAAAGCAAGTGGTGGAAACGTAATAAGGTGTCTATGAAACTTGGTCATTTTTATCTTCTTCTTTGGTAGAAGGGTGGGGCTTAATTAGTCTTTTG
>JANYEB010000178.1 GCA_025363355.1 Chitinophagaceae bacterium
TTTGATTTGCCCAATTTATATCGTTGGGAATATGGTGAAGAAAATTTATTAAAAGAATCTATTGCTTCATTAGAAAGAATAATTGCTTACGAAGGTCCAAATAATATTGCTGCCATTTTATTAGAAGGTGAAAGTGGAACAAGTGGTTGTTTACAATATCCAAAAGGCTATTTAAAAGCAGTAAGAGAAATAACAAATAAGCACGGCATTTTGATGATAATGGATGAGGTGATGAGTGGGTTTGGAAGAACAGGGCAATGGTTTGGTTTTCAAAATCACGATATCGTTCCTGATATGATTGCTATGGCTAAAGGATTAACTTGTGGTTATTTACCATTTGGATGCTTACAAGTCAGTGAAAAAATTGCCTCTAAATTTGATGATGCAGTTATGCCATTGGGTTTAACATACTCTGCACACGCAGTGTGTTGTGCTGCTGCGTTGGAAACTTTAAAGATTTATGAAGAAGATAACTTGCTTGAAAATGCAAGAACGATGGGCAAGTATATGGAACAACAAATTGAAAAGCTAAAAGAAAAACATCCATCAATTGGGGACTTTAGAAATACTGGTTTATTGGGTTGTATTGAATTGGTTAAAAATAGAAATACAAAAGAACCGATGGCACCATTCAATGCAAAGCCAGATGAAATGGTAGTTATGAATAAAGTGGCAGCTAAGATTAAAGAACTAGGTATGTACACTTTTGTAAGGTGGAATTTCATTTTTGTTGCACCACCATTAATTGTTACAAAAGAACAAATTGATGAAGGTTTAGCAATCATTAGCGAGGCTTTAAAAATTGCAGACGAAGCTTATGTTGGATAATAAATAGCTTATGAATAATTCATCATTATACAACGAAGACCTTGCCCCAATTCCACAAGACAAACGCACTTGGGGAACTTGGAACTATGCTGCACTTTGGATAAGTATGAGTCTTTGTATTCCTACTTATTTATTAGCAAGTTCATTTATTAAAAATGGAATGAACTGGTGGCAAGCCATCTTAACAATGTTTTTGGGCAATGTCATTGTGCTTGTTCCAATGATTTTAAACGGACACGCAGGTACAAAATATGGCATTCCTTTTCCTGTTTTTGCACGTGCAAGTTTTGGAACAAAAGGTGCAAATATTCCAGCATTGCTTCGTGCTATTGTTGCTTGTGGTTGGTTTGGAATTCAAACTTGGATTGGTGGAGAATCTATTTATTTTTTGTTGAAAGTTTGGTTTCCATCATTACCAAACTCAACAGTGACAGGGATTTTGCCAGATACAATTCCTTTACTATGTTTCATAGCATTTTGGCTGTTGAATATGTATGTTATTTATTTAGGTGTTGATAGCATTAAAAAATTATTAGTATTTAAAGCATTTTTTTTACCTATTGCAGCAATTGCGTTATTGTGTTGGGCAATATTTATGTTGCAAAATTTTGGAGGAATAAATGAGGTTTTAAAACAGCCTTCGCAGTTCACCAATTCATCACAATTTTTTGATGTGTTTTTTCCTGCATTAACTGGTGTTGTTGGGTTTTGGGCAACTGTGTCTTTAAATATTCCAGACTTTACACGCTATTCAAAAAGTCAAAAAGCACAGCAACTTGGGCAAGCATTGGGCTTACCAACTTCAATGACGTTCTTGGCTTTTATTGCAGTAATAGTAACCATTACAACAACCATTGTTTTTAAAAATACGATTTGGGAACCTGTTGCATTGGTAGGCAAGTTTGAAAATAAATTTGTTGTAAGCTTTGCTATGATTGCTATTGCTATCTCTACATTGGCTACAAATATTGCAGCAAATATTGTTAGCCCTGCAAACGATTTTGCAAATCTTAATCCACAAAAAATAAGTTTTAAAACAGGTGGTTATATCACAGGAATTATTGGTGCATTTATATTTCCTTGGAAGTTAGTTGCAGATCCAAGTGGTTATATTTTCACTTGGTTGATTGCCTATTCTGCTTTGCTTGGACCTATTGGTGGAATAATGATTGTTGATTATTTTTTCATCAAAAAACAAATATTGGTTATTGATGAATTGTATCAACACAATGGAAGATATTCTTTTAATAAAGGAATTAACTTCAATGCAATGCTAGCGTTGATTTTAGGTATATTGCCAAACATTCCAGGCTTTTTAGTTGTGATAAATTTAGTTGATAAAGAATCAATGCCACATTGGGTTTCAGGGTTATATCATTATGCGTGGTTTGTTGGTTTTGCAGTTAGTGGATTGGTTTATTATATAGCAATGAAGAAGAAAAAATAGAACGCAGATTGTTATGATTTTTAAGACTAAAATGACTTTTATTTCTAAGGTCACAAATTGTGACCTTAGAAAGTAGTTCTTAAATAAATTGTTTCACTATCACAAATTGTGATGATGAAAATTAAACTGAAATAAAATACTCATTTTGATGAAACTCTTTTAAGTAAAGGGTTTGCCAACTTGAGGTCACAAATTGTGACCTCAAGTTGGGGTGGAAAAAGATACTTGCCTTATGCTTTTACCGAATACGGTGTTGCTATGTTAGCAAGTGTTTTAAAAAGCGAGAAGGCAAGGAAAATGAATATTGCTATCATTCGTGCATTTATTGCTTTAAGAAAATTAGCCATACGAAATGATGAATTTGTAAATTTATTAAACGAATTAAAAAGCAGAATTGATGAACAAGATGTTCAGTTTGCAGGAATTTATGATGCTATAGAAAATTTGTTAGACGATAAAATAAATAAACAACAATCTTGGGAAAATAGAGAAAGAATTGGGTTTAAGAAATAGTTATAAATGTTGAATCATAAATTTTGAATTAGAGCAATTGCACCATTTAAAATTTATCATTTAAAATTCAAAATAAATAAGATGAGTATCTTAATAAAAAATGGAAATATTATTACTGCAACAGACAATTATGTTGCAGATATTTTAATTGAAGGTGAAACAATAAAAGCCATTGGCAAAAATTTAGATGTTGTTGCCGATGAAATTATTGATGCGACAGGAATGCTTGTAATGCCTGGTGGCATTGATCCTCACGTGCATTTGGATATGCCATTTATGGGAACATACAGTAGTGATAATTATGAAACTGGCACTCGTGCTGCATTGTATGGTGGCACAACAACAGTTATCGATTTCATTTTACAAACACAAGGTAAAAGTTTACAATCTGCATTGACTGATTGGAAAAGCCGAAGTGATAACAATGCTGTTGGTGATTATAGTTTTCATATGGCTGTTACCGATTTTAATGAGGACACAAAAAAAGAGATTAAACATTTTATAGAAGAGGAAGGCATCACATCTTTTAAAACTTTTATGGCATATAAAGGTGCATTGATGATTGATGATCGGCAAATGATTGGCTTGATGCAAGAAGTGAAAAAACACGGTGGTTTAATTAATGTTCACGCTACCAATGGCGATATGATTGACTTCTTAATTGCCAAGCATAAATCAGAAGGAAAACTTGCACCATTGTATCATTATTTATCACAACCAGAAATTACTGAAGCCGAAGCCAGTGGCAGGTTTGCTGATATGGCAAGTTATACAGGTTGCCCAGGATATATTGTTCATTTAACTTGCGAAGGAGCGTTGAATGCTGTAAGAAATGCAACACGAAGAAACCAAAAAGTATTTGTGGAAACTTGTATTCAATATTTAATTTTAGATGCTAGTTTATACGAGCAAAATTTTGAAGGAGCTAAGTGGGTAATGAGCCCACCATTGCGTGAAAAGAAAGACCAAGCAACGCTTTGGGCTGGTATCAATCAAGGATTGGTGCAGGTTGTAGCAACAGACCATTGCCCTTTTATGTGGGAACAAAAATTGATGGGTAAAGAAGATTTCAGTAAAATTCCTAATGGTCATCCAGCTATTGAAAACAGAATGGAATTATTATTTAGTGAAGGAGTGAATAAAGGAAAAATAACACTCAATAAATTTGTTGAAGTATCAAGTACAAACGCTGCAAAAATATTTGGTATGTTCCCCAAAAAAGGAACGATAGCAGTTGGTAGCGATGCTGATGTTGTTTTGTGGGATGCGAGTGAAGAACATACTTTATCTGCATCAACACATCATATGAATGTTGATTATAGTGGCTATGAAGGTTGGCAAGTGAAAGGTAAAGTGAAGAAGGTTTTATTGAGAGGAAAGTTAGCAATTGATAATAATGAATGTAAAGTAGGTAAAGGGTTTGGGAAGTTTGTGAAGAGAAATAAAGTAAGTCAAAATATTTAATCAGTTATTTAAAATAAAAAATGCCCAGAATAATAAAATCAGGTCTCATTCAACTCTCACTTCCTAAAACTGAAGGCGAAGGAACTATTGCAGAAATTAAAGAAGCGATGCTGCAAAAGCATATTCCGTACATTGAAGAAGCAGGAAGACAAGGTGTGCAGATTCTTTGTTTTCAGGAAATTTTCAACACGCCATATTTCTGCCCTGGGCAAGATAAAGCTTGGTACGAAAGTGCTGAAACTGTTCCTGGTGCTACAACACAGCTTATGCAGGAGTATGCTAAGAAATATCAAATGGTCATCATAGTTCCTGTTTATGAAAAAGAGCAAGCAGGTGTTTTATACAACACAGCAGCTGTAATTGATGCTGATGGAACTTATCTTGGCAAATACAGAAAAAATCATATTCCACACACTGGTGGCTTTTGGGAAAAATATTTCTTCAAGCCTGGAAACCTTGGCTATCCTGTGTTTCAAACAAAATACGCTAAAGTTGGTGTTTATATTTGTTACGATAGGCATTTTCCAGATGGTGCAAGATGTTTGGGTTTAAATGGAGCTGAAATTGTTTATAATCCGAGTGCAACAATTGTTGGTCAGTCTCAATATTTATGGAAGTTAGAACAGCCTGCACACGCTGTTGCCAATGGTTATTTTATGGGTTGTATTAATCGTGTAGGAGAAGAAAAACCTTGGAACTTAGGTAGGTTTTATGGCACATCCTATTTTGTAAATCCATTAGGGCAAATCATTGCAGAAGCCAGTGAGAATAATGATGAATTACTTGTTACTGAATTTGATCTAGACTTAATTGATGAAGTAAGAAGTAAGTGGCAATTCTATAGAGACAGAAGACCTGAAACATATAATGAAATTGTAAAACCATAACTATAAATAATGATTACTAACAATCGCTTAACTGCCAATCAATACGAACAAAATTTTGCAGATATTCATCCGCCATTTGAAACAGCCGATGCTGCGTTAGTGGAAGCCAATCGTTGCTTGTTTTGCTATGACGCACCTTGTACAAAATTGTGTCCGACAAGTATTAATATTCCAAAGTTTATTAAGCAAATTACTACCGAGAATATTAAAGGTTCTGCACATACTATTTTTCAGTCAAACATAATGGGAGCAGGCTGTAGCAAAGTTTGCCCTGTAGAGAAATTATGTGAAGGTGCTTGTGTATATAACAATATGGATGAAACACCCATTCATATTGCCAAACTTCAACGTTATTCTACAGAAATTGCAATGAAAAATAATTGGCAATTATTTGAACGTAAACAATCTACTGGTAAAAAAGTTGCTATTGTTGGTGCTGGTCCTGCTGGTTTAAGTTGTGCTCACGTTCTTTCAAGAGAAGGTGTTGATGTAACGATTTATGAAAAGGAAAGCAAAGGCGGTGGGCTAATGACTTATGGCATTGCTGCGTATAAAGTAACGCCCAAGTTTTGTGAAGATGAAGTGAATTATATTTTAGGTGTTGGTGGTATTGAAATAAAGTATAATCAAGAACTAGGAAAAAATATTTCTTTGGAAGAATTGCAAAATAATTACGATGCTGTGTATCTCGCTATTGGCGTGGGTTTGGCAAATAAATTAAATATTGCTGGTGAAGATTTAGAAGGTGTTGAAGATGCCATTGAATTTATTTACAATCTTAGGGATAAAGGATATTCATCGATTAAAGTTGGAGATAAAGTTGCTGTTATTGGAATGGGGATGACAGCTATTGATGCTGCTACACAAGCAAAACGTTTGGGGGCAAATGAAGTAACAATGGTTTATCGTAGAACTGAGGCAGAAAAAAATTGTACGCAACACGAATTGGATATTGCAAGGCTTGATGGTTGTGCTACTTTATGGTTAGCTGCACCAAAAGAAATTATTGGAGAAAATGGAAAAGTAAAAGCATTGATTTGTGATGTAATGAAATTAGGAGAGCCAGACGCTAAAGGTAAACCAGCACCAATTGCAACTGGTGAAACAATTACACTTGATGTTGATATGGTGATTAAAGCAACAGGGCAAAATCCATTTGAACAATTAGTATCTTCTTATAACATCAATAATAATAGAGGAAAAATAAACATCACTAATAACGTTACAAATCTTGCAAAAGTCTTTGCCGGTGGGGATTGTGTAAATGGTGGTAGAGAAGTAGTGGATGCTGTACAAGCTGGTAAAGAAGGAGCAAGTGCAATTTTAAAATTTATGTTGAATCAATAGTTCACTAACATTCAATCAACATAAACAATTAACTAACATTTAAATTATTTATAATGGCATCTTTAGAAACAAACTTCCTAGGCATTAAATCACCTAATCCCTTTTGGTTAGCAAGTGCCCCTCCAACCGATAAAAAAGTTAATGTACTACGTGCTTATGAAGCAGGCTGGGGTGGCGTTGTATGGAAAACGCTTGGTTCACAAGTTAAAAATGTTTCATCACGTTATAGTGCTGTTGATTATCACGGCAGCCGTGTAATGGGGTTTAATAATATTGAACTCATTAGCGATAGACCACTTGATATCAACCTTAAAGAAATAACAGAAGTTGTTAAATTGTTTCCAGATAGAGCAATGATTGTTTCCTTAATGGCAGATAATAATCGAGAATCGTGGCACGAACTCATTAAAAAATGTGAAGATGCAGGTGCTATGGGTTTTGAACTCAACTTTGGTTGCCCTCACGGAATGACAGAACGTGGAATGGGTGCTGCTGTTGGTCAAGATCCACATATTGCAAAAATGGTGGTGGAATGGGTAATGGAAAAAGCTACGATCCCTGTCATCACTAAACTTACTCCAAACGTTCATAGTGTTGTTCCAACTGGTCGTGCTGCTGTTGAAGGTGGAACGAATGCTTTAAGCTTAATCAACACTATTCAAAGTGTTACTGGCATTGACTTAGATACACTTGTTCCTAATCCTTATGTTGCAGGGAAGTCTGTATTTGGTGGCTATTGTGGACCAGCTGTAAAACCTATTGCTCTTAAATTTTTAACTACTATTTCG
>JANYEB010000203.1 GCA_025363355.1 Chitinophagaceae bacterium
CGTTTTACAAATATCAATATGCTCTTTAAAATTACCAATACATTTATCAAGCTTTTCTTTAAAAATAATCATATCTTTAATTTTTAATTCTAAATCTTTTGATTCTACTTCAAGCAAGTTAATAACTTTATCATGAGGATATTTACCTTCTTCACGAATACTGATAATGTTTTTAATGTTTTCGATAGATAAACCTAATGCTCTGGACTTTTTCACAAAATTAAGTCTTTTTAAATCTTTTTTTGTATATATACGATAATTTAATTCGTTTCTGGCCGCTTTAGGTAATACACCTATCTCTTCATAAAATCTTACAGTTTTAGGATTCATATCAAGCAGTTTACATAAGTCTTTAATCAGTAATTTTTCTTCCATCTAATGTTTTACCTCTTAAAAAATAATATTCGATTCCACTAAGAGGAATGTCAAGTGATATTTTTAAAATAATTAAAAAAGATAAAATAATTATTTTACATTACATAGACTGGAATGTTTTAAGATTAAATATTAAAGTCTTGATTTTAATAAATTAATAAACTAGACTAATAAAATGTATTTTTTAGAGAATAAGATTTGATAGCTGTAGGAAAGAGTAAATTTATTTCATACTTTACTTTGTTAATGTTTATCTGTACTTGGATAACAGTTAACCTAAGCTTTCCTGCAATGTCAATGGTTATGTCTACTGACCATAAATTCAGAGTTGAAACTAAAGATGGATATAATCATATAGTTTTTTTTCATCCTGAAAATGAAGAACATGAACATCATCATGGATATATTCACGATCAGGATCATCATTCTTTTAGGTTTTCGTATGAAGGTCAATCTCATCATGAACATGACTTTCAGTTAGCAAGTGCTGATTATGGAACAAATGTTACTGATAATATTCTATTAAAAATTGATGCTGAAAGAACACCACCCTTAGATCTTATAAATGAAGCTTTTAACTTTATACCAAGGAAATATTCTCCTTTCAGATACTACAAATACCCTCTAAGAGTTAATACTACTTCCTTATCATTAAAAACTACTGTTCTGCTGATTTAAAAATCTGTTAGTTATGCTTTACCAATTTTGTAAAGACATAATTATGATTTTGATCAGGAGATAATTTAGCCATGCTTAATATATTTATCCTAATCAAAAAATCTATAGGGATTACATCCTTCTATTAACATTCCATCTGGAATAGTTATTATAATTAAGATTAAAAATTGTAGGTAAATAGACTTTTTATGAAATTAAAAATTTTCAGTATAGTTATAATAATTGCTTTAGCCTATCAGGTAAATGTTGTTTTTGCTCATGGTGGTGTTGATGATGAACCGCCTGAACCTGTAAAAGCTATAGTAACTGATTCAGGTATTACAAAATTATTAACTACTGCTAATGTTGAAGTACTAATAAAATATTCTGAGTTGAAATTAAAGGAATCTGTACCTATACAGGTTTTTGTTACTGACTTTAAAACAAATAAGCCTTTGACTAAACTTGATGTTGATCTGTCTTTCAAAGGTTCAGGTAAAGCTGTTGAAGTAAATGCCAAACCTACAACAACTCAGGGGTTATACCAGACTAATCTTAATTTTGATACTGCCGGAATATATAATCTGACACTGGATGTTGCTGGTAATAAAATTAAAGAACAATTTTCAGCAGATGGTTTTGAAATTAAAAGTACTTCCTTAGTCGGACCAGCTACTGATATTAATTCATGGTTAATTCCTCTTCTGGAAATTTTACTGGGGTTACTCATCATATTAGCAATATATTTATTTGTTTCAGCACCAAAAAAACAGCTAGGAAATTCAATATGATGAAAGCTGGAATAATAACAACTATCTTACTTATGCTGGTATTACCTGTTTCTGCAAAGACTGGTAATAATAAGGTGAATATAGATAATAAAGACTCTCAGTTATTATTTAATAATTTAACTACTACTATTTATTCTAAATATATTGATAAAGGTAAAGGATTAAGCCTTGAATCCCTGACTGAAAAATTATTTTTAAATAACAGAAATTTACAGATAAATAATCTTGATCTTAATGCAGCACAGGGACGATTATTACAATCAGGTCTATTATTAAATCCAGCTTTTGAAATAGAGACTGGAACTAATACTCTGATTGATAGAGGTAGCGATTATGATCTAAACCTGACCTATTCACAACCCATTGAGCTATTTGGTAAAACTGGAAAAAGATATAAAGTTGCTGAACTGCAACTTGAAGCACTTAAAAATGATATTCAGTTTAGAAATCAGCAATATATTTCCAGTATAAGTAACCAGTATATTAATACATTGGTTGAAGCTGAATCTTTAAAACTTGCAGAACAGTTATTTAATCTGAACAAAAAATTATTAAAACTAACTGAAGATAAATATATTAATGGTGATACCTCAAAATTTGATGTAAATCTTATTCGTATTGAGGTGGGAAGGCTAAATTCACGGCAAATATTAGCTGAAAACAGGGTAAAAACGTCATTATTTAAACTTAAAACTTTATTAGGAATAGATATTAATCAGGATTTAAAATTATCAGGAAATCTTTTTTCAACAGATTTATTACCTGATACAATTAAATTACAACAATTTCAGGATGCAGCTTTAAAGATCCGTTATGATTTAAAAGCTGTTAATATCAATCAGGATGTAGCACAGGAAAGAATAAACCAGTTAGAAGCTGAAGCAAGCCCTAATATTAATATTATTGGTAAATATATCCGTCAAAAAAGTACTTTTGAGAATACCCCTGTAGGTCCTATAACCAATACTGATAACACTATTTCAGCAGGATTATCATTTGAGCTGCCAATTTCTAACAGGAACCAGGGAAATATTGCGGAAGCAGAAGCAATATTTAACCAGTCAAAATTCAGAAAAGAATTACTGGAATTGGAAGTAAAGCGAGATATAACCTTGGCTTATAGTAATTTACAGTCAGCAAAGCAATCTTTATTACTTTATCAAAACCAAATTTTAAAAGATTCCAGGGAAAATCTCTGGATTACTCATGGAACCAATGAGTTAGGTGAACAGGATTTACTCTATGTAATTATTGAGCAGACACGTTTAGCCGAGGTTCAAAAAGAATATATTGAAGCTCTAAAACAATATAATTCTTCAGTTATTGAGCTGGAAACAGCTTTAGGAGCACCATTACAAACAATTCTATCAGAATTAAAAGGAGAACGAAAATGAAATTGAAAGCATTGATCCTGTCATCATTATTGGTTATGAGTACAGGTATTGCCTACGCTCATGATGGAAAGAGTGATGAAAAAACAGAAGCCAAAGTAGCAGGAAAAGAAGAAACCTTATCAAAAGTCCCTGCTGAAATTAAATCAGCTTTACCAGAAGCCAAATCTGTATCTTTAAGACATAGAGATTTAAGCAAAAAACAGATTGCTAATCTGGAAAAATGGGCTGGTATGAAATCTCCTGATGATGATTTTCATACCTATATTGCTTATGGTACAAAAAATGGTAGAAAAGCACAGCTTAGTGCTGCTACTATTATTGAACCTTCTGGAATGGAGTATGTTATTGTCTATAACAATGATATTACTATTAAAAAAATAATGGCTATTAAAGGTGATGCTGATTTTACAAAATCAGGATTTTTAAAAGCTTTTGTTGGTAAAGATCATGATCAGGATTATAAAATAGGTAAGGATTTAAAATATACTGGGGCTAAAAAGTCAGCAGCTCAGGCATTTGCTACAGCAGTTAAGATGGACATTTTGACAATGGATGTTTTATACGGTAAACCGCACAGCCATAGTAAGTAGTTATTAATTACAAAACCCCGTTTCAAAGATGAAATGGAGTTTTGTAAATTATTTTAATCCAAAAAGAAAATAAACCTATGAAACCAGTATTAATTTTATTACTATTATTTTTTACATATACTTCGCCAGCTTTTGCTCATGGTGGAGTTGATGATGAGCCGCCTGAACCAGTTGTCTCCTCTAAAACTGCAAGCACGTCTGTTAATGTACCAGATAGTAGTCCTTTAACTATAGATAAAAGTGTTAATACCAAAGATGGACAGTATAAATTTCATATTATCCAGACTCCAGGTGAACCTCATCAGGACCAGGAAATTAACTTTAGTATAGATATAACTGAATCTGTGGAAGGAGGTTTTGGAGGCGATCCACCTGTTGAAGATGCTAAATTAAAGGCAGGAATCAGGGAAGATAATTCATCTCCTGAAGAAGTTGATATAACTAAAAAGAAACCTGCTGGTACTTATCGCTTCAGTTATACCTTTCATAAAGGTGCTACTTATCAGTTAACTTTAAGTATGGTGACAAATGATAACCGTCTGGCTTCACTTGATTTTCCAGTAATAGTAATTGGTAAACCTATTAATTACATGGTTTATGGGGTTAGTTTATTAATATTTATTTTAATTATTCTGGCTATTTTTATCTTTTATCGCAGGCTAGAAGAGGAACTTCCCAAAAATCAGGCAATTAAACAGAGTGTAATTTTTTCATTGGTTTGCTTTACTATTTTTGCTATTTCAATTATTTTATTAGCAAAATTATTACCTGTAACTAATGTTCAAATTGCAACAAATACAGAAGTAAAAGCAGCTCCTGATAATATAATTCAGGTATCAAAAGAAACCCAGTTATTATTTAATATTGCAACTCAGGAAGCTGGGGAACATAAGATTATAAGTGGTGTTACAGTAAGTGGTGCAATAAAAACCAAACCACAATCCAAAGCTGATGTTATTTCACCAGTTGCAGGCAGGATTCAGATTAATAGTGCTACAGTAGGAACTCATGTAAAAAAAGGTAAAATTATTGCTGTAGTTGAACAGATACTTTCAGTTCCTGAAACGGCTTCGATTAATTCTACACTGGCTGATTTAAGAACAAGAGTTGCAGATTTACAATCAAGAATAGAACCAGATAAGGCTAAGATAATAGCTTCTCATGCTGAATATGAAAGCTCCAAAATTGATTTAAAAGCAAAAACCTCTGAATTACAAACCCAGATAGAACAGGCAAAGGCAAAACTGGAAGCAGCAAATCTTGAACTGGACAGAGCACAAAAATTATATAATCTGGGTGCTGCTCCACTTAAAAGAGTTCAGGAAGCACAATTTCAGGTTAAATCTACTGAGCTGGATTTAACCGCATCACAAAAGCAAAAAATATATAATCTTGGTTCTGAATCTATTAAAAGGCTAAGAGATGCAGAACTACAGATAAAAATAAATCAACAGGAATTAATTTCAGCTCAAAAACAGATTGATATAATTACAAATAATCAAAAGCAACTGGGAGCACAGGCAAAATCTTTTTCATTAACAGCTCCAATTTCAGGAACTATTTCTGATATTCGTTCATCTACAGGTGAACAGATCGAAGCAGGTAAACCACTCATATCAATAATTAATCTTGATCAGGTATTGATAGAAGCACAGGTATTTGAAAAAGATTTAGAGTTAATTACTTCAGCCACAGAAGCCAGCTTTAAAGTTTCATCATACCCTAAGGAAATCTTCTATATTAATAAAAATGGTCCAAATAAATTATTAACTATCGGTTCATCTGTAAATCCTGAAAAAAGAACTATCCCTATAATATATGAAGTTAATAATGCTTCAGGTAAATTCAGGGATGGTATGTTTACTGAAATAACTATTGATACATCAGGAGATAAAAAGGTTATCAGTGTTCTTAGGGATGCAATAAGTGATGAAAATGGCAAAAAGTTTGTTTATATATTTAAAGGTGGTGAAACTTTTGAAAAGCGACAGGTAACTACAGGCTCAGAGGGGCAGAAAGATATTGAAATACCTGAAGGTTTAAAGCCTGGAGAAAGAGTCGTTACAGAAGGAATTTATCAACTTAAATCTATAACAGTTGGTAAAAAATAATTATGTTAAATCAAATTATTAGTACTTCGCTTAAAAATCGTGTTTTAGTTTTAGCTATAGCCATAATGTTATTATTTTTTGGTACTTATACTGTTTTAAACTTACCTGTAGATGTTTTTCCTGATCTTAACCGCCCTACTGTCACAATAATGTTAGAATCAGGAGGGCTTGCTCCCGAAGAAGTAGAAAATCAGGTGACTTTTCCTGTAGAAACTTTGATGAATGGTATTCCAGGCGTTGAAACAGTACGCTCACAGTCAGGAATAGGTTTATCAGTTGTCTATGTAGAATTTAAATGGGGTACTGATATTTATATTGACAGGCAAATGGTAGCTGAAAAACTGAATATTGCCAGAGAACAGTTACCAAAGGAAGTTACTCCTGTAATGGCTCCTATTTCCTCAATCATGGGTGAAATAATGTTAGTTGCTGTTACTTCTAAAAACGGTACAACTAAGCCGATGGATCTAAGAACAACTGCGGATTGGGTAATACGCCCAAGATTACTGACAATTCCAGGCATTGCTCAGGTTATTAATATTGGTGGTGAAGTAAAGCAATATCAGGTACAGGTTGCCCCTGAAAAATTAAAACAGTTTAATATAACAATGAATCAGGTGACAGAAGCAACAAAAAATTCTAACAGCAGTACTACCGGGGGTTTCATTGATTCCAAATCACAGGAATACCTTGTAAGAAATCTGGGACGTATCAACTCACTGGAAGATTTAAAAAATACTGTTGTTGCTTCTAAAGATAATACTCCTGTAAAACTTGATAATATCGCTGATGTAAAATTTGGTGCTAAAGTTAAGCGTGGTGACGGAGGAGCCAATGGACAACCTGCCGTAATTATGGCTATTTCCAAACAACCTGGTACAAGTACAACTGACTTAACTACTAAGGTTGATCAGGCTTTACAGGAATTACAAAAAAGCTTACCTGATGATGTTATTATTAATTCTCATTTATTCCGTCAGGCTAATTTTATTGAGGCTTCTATAACTAATGTTGAGGAAGCTTTACGTGATGGAACAATCATGGTTATTATAGTTTTATTCCTGTTTTTATTAAATTTTAGAATTACAGCAATTATTCTTACAGCTATACCTTTATCATTTATCATTGCTTTTTTGGTTTTCAGATGGTTTGGTATTACTATTAATACTATGACTCTGGGAGGTTTAGCGGTTGCCATAGGTGAGCTGGTAGATGATTCTATTGTTGATATAGAAAATATTTTCAGACGTTTAAAAGAAAACAATCAGCTAGAAAAGCCAAGACCATCGTTAAGAGTTATTTATGAAGCTTCGCTGGAAGTACGTTCATCAATTATATATGCCACTTTTATTGTGGTTATAGTATTTATTCCACTATTTTTTCTTTCAGGTATTGAAGGTAAATTTTTAATGCCGTTAGGTCTGGCATACATTGTCAGCTTACTTGCCAGCCTCGTAGTATCTCTTACTGTAACTCCTGTTATGGCATCATTTCTTTTACCA
>JANYEB010000190.1 GCA_025363355.1 Chitinophagaceae bacterium
ATCATCAATTAAACGATGTTCGTAAGTAATACCAGCTGCTTCATATTTTGCTTTAAATTCATTTTGATAAACCTCTTCAAAAATGTCTTTAAAACGACCATCATATTTTTTAAGAATGGTATTTTTTGTAGATAAATACAAAGGCCATTTTTTAGTTAATGCTTGATTGAAGCAAGAACGAGCGAAACCAAAAATACTTTCATCGGTATTATACATTGCCAAAGCAACACCATCACCTTTAAAGTTGAATACTTCAAATTCATTAACAGTTCCATCTTCTCCTTCAAACTTTACAGTTAGTTTTCCTTTGCCTTTTGTTACGAAATCAGTTGCACGATATTGATCTCCAAAAGCGTGACGACCAATACAAATTGGAGCAGTCCAATTTGGTACTAAACGAGGAACATTTGAACAAACGATTGGCTCACGAAACACAGTACCATCAAGGATATTTCTAATTGTACCATTTGGCGATTTCCACATTTGTTTCAACTTAAATTCATGTACTCTTTCTTCATCTGGAGTGATAGTTGCACACTTAATTCCAACACCATATTGTTTAATAGCATTTGCTGCATCAACAGTTACTTGGTCATTAGTTTCATCACGATATTCCATTCCTAAATCGTAATATTTAATATCTAATTCAAGATATGGAAGAATTAATTTGTCTTTGATAAACTTCCAGATAATTCTAGTCATTTCATCGCCATCCAATTCTACAACTGGATTCGCTACTTTAATTTTTGCTGCCATTTTTTAATTATTAATTATTGATTGTTTTTGATTCGATTTGTTGCAAATGTAATGCTTGATATAATTTGATTTTTATTGTTTTTGCTATTAAGTAGTTACTTTAGCTTTGAAATTGATTGTATGAGATTATTACCATTTGTATTAGTACTTTTTCTATCTAATTTTTTGTTGGCACAGAAGCCAATTATTGGTGTAAATGCAGTTGTTAATCCTTTTAATTATAAGATTGAGAAAATTAAAACATATTCTAATGCATCTCTAGCTTGTGCACATCCTTTAGCAGCAATGTGTGGGGCAGAAATAATGAAACGTGGTGGAAATGCATTTGATGCTGCTATCACAACACAACTTGTTTTGGCAGTTGTTTATCCTGGAGCAGGCAATATTGGTGGAGGTGGTTTTATGGTTGCAAGAACTAACAAAGGCAAATCAATGACGTTGGATTATAGAGAAACTGCTCCATCAAAAGCTAGTACCAATATGTATTTAGATAAAAATGGCAATGCACAAACAGAACTTTCTCAATTTGGACATTTAGCAGCTGGTATTCCTGGCACTGTTGCTGGTTTGTTTGAAACGCTACCATACTGTAAACTATCTTTTAAACAATTAATTCAACCAGCAATTGATATTGCTGAAAATGGTTTTGTGATTACTGAAAGAGAAGCTAATTCTTTAAATGCTCAACAAGCATTATTTAAAAAATATAATACCAAGCAGACTGTATTTGAAAAGCAAATACTTTGGAAAATTGGGGACACGCTGATTCAAAAAGATTTAGCTAATACTTTAAAATTTATTCGTGATAAAGGTAAAGCAGGGTTTTATGAAGGGAAGACTGCACAATTAATTGTTGATGAGATGAAAAGAGGCAATGGCATTATTAATTTAAATGACTTGAAAAATTACAAGCCTATTTGGAGAAAGCCATTAAATTTTAAGTATAAAAACTATGACATCATCAGTATGCCTCCTCCAAGTAGTGGTGGTGTTATTCTTTGTCAGTTAATGAAAATGATTGAACAAAGAAATATTGCTTCAAAAAGATTTCAAACTACAGCAAGTGTGCAATTAATGATTGAAGCAGAAAGACGTGCTTTTGCAGATAGAGCTACACATTTAGGTGATCCTGATTTTTATAAAGTTCCTCTTGAAATCCTTATCAGCAGTGAATATATCAACAATAGAATGAAAGATTATGATAGTACAAAAGCATCAGAAAGTAAAAATATAAAAGCAGGAGTTTTGTGCGAATCTGAAGAAACAACACACATTAGTATTGCTGATAATTATGGAAATATTGTTTCAATTACAACCACTTTAAATGGAAGTTATGGAAGCAAAACTGTTGTTAGTGGTGCAGGTTTTTTATTGAATAATGAAATGGATGATTTTAGCATTAAACCCGGCGTTGCAAATATGTATGGTGCTGTTGGTGGCAAAGCAAATGCTATTGAGCCTAATAAAAGAATGTTAAGCAGTATGACACCAACATTGGTGCTAAAAAATGGCAAGCCTTTTATTGTTGTAGGAACACCAGGAGGCACAACAATTCCAACATCTGTATATCAAACATTAGCAAATATTTTAGAGTTTGGGATGAATGCAAATGATGCAGTAAACAAACCCAAATTTCATCATCAATGGTTACCAGATGAAGTATTTGTGGAAAAAGAATTTGATGTAAATGTTAGAAAAGAATTAACTGCAATAGGTTATAAAATAACAGAACGTGGGGCAATTGGCAGAGTTGAATTAATAAAAATTAATAGAAATCAATTAGAAACTGTTGCAGATGGGAGAGGGGATGATTGTGTTGCAGGTTGGTAACATTTGATTACTTCCAACTAATAAAATTATAAAACTGCATTCCTTTTTTTGAATTAATACTGATGGTTTTTTGAATGCCATTTATTTCAAATGAAATTGTGTTTTGTCCTTGTTGCAAAGGCACACGAACATAACTAATAAATGCAGGCAATGTTTGCCAACCACGAGTATCAGCTTTTTCTGTAGCAGCATTAAACATATTTACCACAAAACCTACTGTTTCAGCAATGGCTTCATTTTTCTCTTTATCCTTTTTCTTTTGTTCTTCAGTTTTTTTTGTGCCGTCTTTGTTGGTGTCTTTGGTATTATTTTCTGCAACAGATTTTGTTGCAGCTTCACTTCCTTTTTCAACAGCTTTTTTGGTAATTTGTCTAATGGCTGCATTAGTCAATTCTTTCAGCCATCTCTCTCTTAATAAATTTGTTGCAAGCTCATTCATATTTTCAATTACACTAGTGCTGTATGTTTGACTGTTAACAACAATATTATTTGGTTGCTGATGTTGCGTATTCATTTGATAAATTGGCATTGCAACTCTAAGTGTTCTAATGCTACTTAATTTATCGTTACCAACTAATCCATTAAAATTTATATTTTGCCTAATTCCCCAAGCATCTGTTAAAAAAAAGCTGCCACCACCACCACTTGTTAAAACAAAATTTTGTTCTTGTTTAATAGGAGCGATGCCACTTTCAAAAAAAATAATTAACTCACTTTTTGATGTTGTATCAATTGTATTAGAGAAGTTTAGTTTGTTTTTATAAATATCAACTAAATCGTAAAAACCCATTTGATTTCCAGTTCGCAGTAAATCTGTTTTTAATTGCTCAGGTATAATTGTTCCATAAAAACTGCCATTGCTGTTGAGGTATAAATCCACTGCATTTCTGTAGCTGATAAATGCATTGTTGATTTCATTATTCGCCTCGTATAGAAATCCTTGCAAAATCAAACTAAAAACATCTTGAGTATATTTTTTAGAGTCTGCTGAAAATTTATCTTTCTGAAAACTATTGCTTAATCCAATTCTTCTTGCCTCAACTACAGCTTCTTCTAAATTGCCAAGTTGTAAATAATTGAGTGCTTTGTAATAGTGCACCATAAAAATTTCGTAATCCTCTTGCTTATAATCAGCAGCCATTGGGCTACTTAAATTGCTTAGAATAAGATTGCCAATATTTAGTTCTCGATTTTCAATTAAATTATCAGCAACATTTAGGTATAAATTACTGCTATCGTATTGTTTTTTTAGGTGATATAGTTTGCCTTGCTCAACATAATACAACAATCTATTTCGTTTTTTGTGAAGCAGTTTATTGTTATTAAGTTCAGTTTGTGCAACATCATAATTGCTATTAAGAACACTATTAAAATAGCCGTTAATATTATTATTGTAAGTAGCACAAGAAAATAAAAAGGGTATGAACAGTAATAATGCCCAAACCCTTTTTAAGGTAATCTTCATAAAGTTTTGATAAAAATGAATCAGAAAAAGTATAATTAATTTTTAATGTATTTGGCAATCTTTTTTTCACCAATCCAAACAACTTCATTTGTTTCAATATTGGTTAGTTCAATATTAACTTGATAGGTTACAGTTTTTTGTCGTTTATATGCATCAACTACAGAATTAATAGAACCTTGAAGAATATAATCTGCACCATTTTCTAATCCAAATTTTTTCATTGTACTCACAGATGAATTAGTTTGCTGATCAGCTTTTTCTCCACGTAATTCTTCACGTTTTTTTCCGCTTTGTACCAAGCCGATTTTTTGAGAAGCTAAAAAACTACGCTCTAAGTCTTTCATAAAAGTTTCAGTTTCTATATGTTCGTGAGATTTATTATTAACCATTCCAACAATTACAACTGGCTTTTTATTTTTTGCCTGTAAATGATTTGTTAACCAAACATCATTAGAAATTTGTTTAATTAAATCTTCCGCTGTTAATCGGCTGTCTGTACTATTCCAACTGCCATTAATATCAATCTGCTCATTGGCATCTATTCTTGTAACTTTTCTGTTAGAGCAAGAAATCGTAAAAATTGAAAGGCTTGCTACTGCAAGTAAAATAGTGAACTTAAATTTCATATTCTGTGATTATTATTTGAGTAAGTATTATATTGAGTTAAAACCAAAACAACCAATCATTATAATTGTAATTCCAGTTTCTATGGTAACGATTATAACTTGTGTAATGCGGGTAATAGTAGAATGATGGGGCAGAAGCTCTTGTCAATCTTACTTGTTGTCTATAATCTTTGCGTTGTTGCTTTTTATCTAGTTTGTTTTGATACCAGTCAAAAGCTTTATAAGTATTTTGAACAGTGGTGTTCATTGTTTTCTGAAGCTCATCTTTTTGCTTCATATAATAATCCATACTTTTTTGATAATTAGGATTTTGATCTGGGTTGTCTTGTGCATTAATAATTAATGAACTAAACAATAAGAATGTAAGTAATAGTAGTGATTTCATAAATTCATTTTTTTTACAACGATGAACAAATTAAAAAGTTACTCAAAAGTAAGTCTATGCGTATAAAAATAATGCCAAAATTGTTTTATTCAAGACAAGTTAGGTTCAAAGCAGCTTAACTTAAATCCAGATTTTAACATTTTATAAATATTTTATACAAATCAATTTTCTGTTCCAACCTTTTATCATTATGCTCTCTTAAACAAAAACTTCATAATATTGCAATCTCTAAATTTTAACTATGAGTACGAATAAACAAACAACCCTTAAACCGCTTTTTGGTAAAGAAAATTATATGTTAATGATAGTAGGAGCTGTAGTGGTTTTGCTTGGAATTTTTTTAATGACTGGAGGAAAAAACCCTGATCCAAATGTTTTTGACAAAAATTTAGTGTATAGTAAGATGAGAATTACCGTCGCTCCCATATTAATTTTACTAGGATTGGTAATTGAAATATTTGCAATTTTCAAAAAAAATAAAATTTAGTTGTTCTATCAACATCATATTCAAAGCGGTGATTCACCGCTTTTTTGTTTTAACATTGTAACCAAAACCAATGACTACTTTTCAATCTATTATTATTTCTATAGTTGAAGGCTTAACAGAGTTTTTGCCTATTTCTTCAACTGCTCACATGAAAATTACCAATTCATTAATGGGTATGCAGCCAGATGCTTTTACAGATATGTTTGAAGTTGTAATTCAACTTGCAGCAATCTTAAGTGTGGTTACCATTTACTTTAAAAAATTCTTTCAATTTAAAGATTTTGGTTTCTACATTAAGCTTGTAATAGCTGTTATCCCTGCATTAATTGCAGGATTGCTACTAAAAAAACATATTGATGCTGCATTAAGTAATCTTTGGTTTATTGCTTTTGTAATGATTGGTGGTGGTGTATTTTTATTATTTATTGATAAGATATTTACAAGAAATAATATGGATAATGAAGAAAATATTTCTTATCCAAAAGCATTTATGATTGGTTGCTTTCAAGTGTTAAGTGTTATTTTACCAGGATTAAGTAGAAGTGCTGCAACCATTATTGGTGGGATGAGCCAAAAATTAACACGCAGATTAGCAGCAGAATTTTCTTTCTTTTTGGCAGTACCAACAATGTTTGCTGCAAGTGCAAAAAGTATGTTAGATGTTTATAAAGATCACAGAGAAGTTTTGGTAAAAGAAAATTTTGCAACTCTTGGTATTGGTGCAGTTGTATCTTATATTGTTGCCTTATTAGCTATCAAATTTTTTATTGAATATTTACAAAAACACGGCTTCAAAATTTTTGGTTGGTATAGAATTGTTGCAGGTGCAATTGTGTTGATATTGCTGCAACAGGGAATAATAAAGTAGTTTATGGTTTACAGTTTATGGTTATTGAATTTGACTACTTTAAACTGTAAACTATAAATCATAAACTATAAATAATGCAAACTGCAAACAAAAAAGTAATCAATGCTTGGGCAATGTACGATTGGGCAAATAGTGTTTACAATCTTGTAATTACATCTACAATTTTTCCTGCTTTTTTTGAAGAAATAGCAAAGAATAATAAGTCTACAAATGAGATAACTTTTCTTGGTAGAACATTTATTAATAGTTCACTTTATAACTATGCTTTGGCAGTAGCATTCTTTATTGTTGCTGTAATGTCACCTATTCTTTCTTCTATTGCAGATTGCAGAGGAAACAAGAAAAAATTTCTAAGTTTTTTTATGACAATGGGTAGCATTGCTTGTTGTGGTTTATACTTTTTTGATAATAAAGAAAAGCTTGGTGTTGGCATTGCTTGTATGATTATTGCTTGCATTGGTTATTGGAGCAGTCTTGTTTTTTACAATTCATTTTTACCAGAAATTGCTGCACCTGAAGATAGGGACAGGGTAAGTGCAAAAGGTTTTGCAATGGGCTATATTGGTAGTGTTATTTTGCAAGTAATTTGTTTTGTTTTTGTATTTAATCCACAATGGTTTGCTGGCAAATACACACCATTTTCATTATCGTTTTTCTTAGTTGGGTTATGGTGGTTTTTCTTTGCTGCAAGGTCTATTAAAAGATTGCCTGCAAGTATTGCTGCTGTTGATAAATCATCCACCAAAGGAGTTATTAAACAAGGATACTCAGAGCTATATAATGTGTGGAAACAATTAATGAGTATGCCTGTTTTAAAAAGGTTTCTATTCTCGTTTTTCTTTTATAATATGGGTGTTCAAACCATTATGCTTGCAGCAACTTTATATGGAAAAAGCGAATTAAATATTCCAACAAAAAATCTAATCCTTGCTATTCTCATTATTCAAATTATTGCTATTCCTGGAGCATATTTGATGAGTAAACTATCTGATAAAATTGGCAATATAAAAGCATTAATGATTGCTGTTTTTTTATGGATATTAATGTGCGTTGCTGGATATTATGTTCCTAAAAATGGTATTAATGAGTTTTATATTTTAGCAACATTAGTTGGCTTTATTATGGGAGGAATTCAATCTTTAAGTAGAAGCACTTATAGTAAGTTAATGCCAGAAACAAAAGACACCACATCGTTCTTTAGCTTCTTTGATGTAACAGAAAAAGTAGCTATTGTAATTGGTATGTTTAGCTTTGGATTTATCAATGAAATAACAGGCTCACAAAGAAATTCAGTGTTAGCATTAGGCGTGTTTTTTATAATTGGTTTAATTGGTTTGTTTTTTACTTTGAAAGTTAGTAAGACAGAGAGTCTGAAAACTCAGTAAGTCGAAAGTATTAATATTTTTCATTCGTAATTCATCACTCATAATTCATAATTGAAATGAAACTTTATTCAATAGAAACAGGAAATTTTAAACTTGATGGAGGTGCAATGTTTGGCGTTGTTCCTAAAACAATGTGGCAAAAATTAAATACACCAGATGAAAATAATATGTGTACTTGGGCAATGCGTTGTTTGTTGATTGAAGATGGAAATAAATTGATTTTAATTGATAATGGGATTGGCACAAAACAAGATGCTAAATTCTTTTCTCACTACTATCTCCACGGTAATTTTAGTCTTGAAAGTTCTTTAAAACAAAATGGATTTAGTAAAGATGATATTACAGATATTGTGCTTACACATTTACATTTTGATCATTGTGGTGGAAGTGTAGAACGCAATAGTGATAGGCTTTCTACAACTTTTAAAAATGCAACTTATTGGAGTAATGAATTGCATTGGCAATGGGCAACACATCCGAACGACAGAGAAAAAGCATCCTTTTTAAAAGAAAATATTTTGCCAATTCAAGAAAGTGGGCAACTGAAATTTATTAGTGGTGTTCAAGCTGCAAATCACGCAGCACAAACAATTAGAGAAATTGCAAACACTAAGTTGCAAACTATTTCATCGAATATTTTACCTGAACTTTCTTATAAAATTGTAAATGGTCACACAGATGCAATGATGCTCCCTCAAATAAAATATAAAGACCAAATAATAGTTTTTATGGCAGATTTATTACCTTCTGCTGCACATATTCCTATTCCTTATGTAATGGCTTATGATATGTTTCCTTTAACTACTTTGCAAGAGAAAAAGTCTTTCTTAACAGAAGCTGTTGAGAATAATTATGTTTTATTTTTTGAACACGATGCTGCTAATGAATGTTGTACTTTGCAACAAACTGAAAAAGGAATCAAGGTTGATAAAATCTTCAAGTTATCAGAATTATAAAACAAGCAAGCCACTCAATTGAGTGG
>JANYEB010000214.1 GCA_025363355.1 Chitinophagaceae bacterium
CTAATCTTTCAGCAGCAAGGTCTGTAAGTTGCGTAAATGCTGGAGATTCTTTGATAATTTCATTTACTTTCTCAAAAGCCATTGTCCTTTATTTTTATTTTTTATAATATTGTTTTGGTAAACAGTTTCCCCATTTACAACAGTCTCTAACACAACACCATTAAGGGTTTGTGCAATGTATGGACTTGTTTTATGTTTAAATAAAATGTCTTTTTCCTTTACTATAAAACTTTCGTTGGGATTCCAGATAACAAAGTCTGCATCATTGCCCACAGCGATTGTTCCTTTATTACTTGCTTTAATAAATGCAGCAGGATGCAATGTTACTAATGGAATAAATTGTTCAATACTCATTGTATCTTTTAATGCTGTCCACGATGCAGATAATAAAAACTGGATACCTGCAATACCACCCCAGGCTTTCATTAAATTGCCTGTTTCTATTTCTTTAATGGATGGTGGGGCAGGAGAATGATCTGTACTAATAAAATCCAATACACCACTTGCCAATGCTTGTTTTAGTAAATCGTTATTCGCTTGTTCACGAATGGGCGGAGCACATTTGTATAAACAATTTGCATCAGGAATATTTTCTGCATTAAAGTAAATATATTGGGTGCAGGTTTCTGCTGTAATGTGCAGTCCTTCTAGCTTTGCGGCTGCTATCATTGCTAATGCTTCTGCCGATGAAACGTGTACAATATGCACAGCACATTGATGCTTGCGACACATTTTTATCATTAAATCAATAGCATCATTCTCCCACTTCTTTGGTCTGCTTTTTAAATATTCCAGATAATTTGTAGGATATTCATTTAGCAAAGAATGTTTTTTATTATCTGATAATTCACAATGAGCTAACAATGGAATATGATGCTTTGCAATGATGGGCATTGCTTCGTCTAAATCGGCTTCGGTAACATTGGGAAATTCATCTATACCCGAATGTGTGAGGAAGCACTTAACACCCAGTACACCTGCATTTATCAGTTGCTCCAAATGTTGTGCATTTCCCGGAATTAGTCCTGCATAAAAACCCGCATTTACATTTAGTTTATTTTGCGATGCTGCTAATTTTTGATTGAATGCTTCAAGTGTTGTGGTAACGGGACTGGCGTTCAAAGGCATATCCACAATGGTTGTGCTGCCACCTGCCGCTGCTGCCTGAGTTGCGGTATCGAAACCTTCCCAATCTGTTCTGCCAGGTTCGTTGATATGAACGTGAATATCAATAACACCAGGCATTACAACACTATCACCCATATCTTCTGCATCATTTAATTTTTCAAAATAAATAGCAGTTATGCTTCCACTATTGAAACAAATAGTTGCTGGTTGAAGTTTATTTTCTACCCAAGTTTTAGTGCTATATATTTTTCTTTCTTGCAATAAATTATTTTTTTGAATACAATCCCATCAATACCTTTTCTGGCGTAATTGGTGCATTGTAAGTAATATTTGAATTAGGATTAAAAGCCAATACTGCATTGCGTATGGCAAAGTAGGCACCAATGCCATACATTAATGGAGGCTCGCCCACTGCTTTAGATTTTAATATTGCCAGGTTATCTTTCTGTGTATTTAAAAACTGCACATCAATATCCTTTGGCACAGCATAAATATCGGGTATTTTATAAGTGCTTAAAGCATTGCTTAAAAGTTTACCCTGTTCATTATACACTACTTCTTCCATTGTCATCCAGCCAATGCCTTGTACTAAGCCTCCTTCGCATTGCCCCATATCTACCAGTTCATTCATACTAGCACCAGCATCGTGTATTACTTTCACTGCATCAATTTCGTAAATACCACGCAGGCAATCAACCGTAACAGTAGTAAGGGCTGTACCATAAACGTGGTATGCAAATGGGTGTCCTTTTTCTATCGTTTTATCGAAGTTGATAACAGGTGTTGCATAATGTCCTTTAGCACTTAGGCTGGTGCGTTTAAGGTATGCTTTTAAAATAAGCTCTTTCCAGTTATGTGTTGTTGTAATGTTGTTGATATGTAATATATCATCAACAAATGCAATTGCTTCATCGTTTAATTTCAGTTCTTCTTTAATGAAAGCAAAAAGCCTTTCGTTGATTTGTTTGCAGGCATCCTGCACCGCTTTTCCATTAAGGTCTGCTGTGGCACTTGCAGCCGATGGCGAAGTATTGGCAACCCTTGTAGTATTGGTGGTCTCAAGTTTTATTTTGCTTGTGCTAATGCCAAGTGATTTTGCTGCCACCTGCATCATTTTGGCATTTAAGCCTTGTCCCATTTCCACACCACCCGTGCTTACACCAACAGTGCCATCACTATAAATATGCACCAATGACCTTGCCTGATTGAGCATTGTATTGGTAAAAGAAATACCAAAACAAATGGGCATTAAGGAGTATCCTTTTTTTACCAGTTTATTATTGGCATTGAAAGATTCAATGTCTGCCTGTAGTTTTTCAAGTTGGTTGTTTGCTACTAACTCGTTCCAGCAATTAGCTGCTTCACATTCGCCAACAATTTGTCCAAAAGGAAATTCATCACCATCTTTCAGCAGGTTTTTTTGCTGGATAATGGTTGGTGAAATATTTAATTGCTTGGCTGCAAAGTCGATGGCAGACTCAATTACAAACATTCCTTGTGGACCACCAAAGCCACGAAAAGCTGTGTTAGGCGGCAGGTTTGTTTTACAACTATTTGCAGTTGCAGTAACATTAGGAATATGATAACTATTGGTTGAATGAAATAGAGTACGTTCTAAAATTGCAGGAGATAAATCGGCAGCTGCACCACCATTTTGGTAGAAGGTTGCATCGTAGGCAAGTATCTTATATTGTTCATCTAAGCCAATTTTAAAATCGCTGCTATAAGGGTTGCGTTTGCCTGTCATTCGCATATCTTCCATACGATGCAGAATACATTTTGCAGGACGTTTTAAAACGAATGCAACCAAAGCTGCCATTGCACCATAAGTACTAGCTTGGTCTTCTTTACCACCAAATCCACCACCTAATCTTGCTACATCCACTTCCACCTGATTCATTCCAACACCTAATACTCTTCCTACTGTTTTCTGCACAGCAGTAGGCCCTTGTGTAGAAGAAAAAATTCGAACACTATTATGTTCTGTTGGATGGGCGTAAGCACCTTGCGTTTCAAGGTATAAATGTTCTTGTCCGTTGCTTTCGGTTGTGCCTTCAAAAACATATTTGCATTGCATGAAAGCCTCGCTGGTATTGCCCAAAACAAATTTGCGAGTGGGGGATAATAATTTGCCTTTTGCAAAAGCTTCACGAGGATTGGTGATAACAGGTAAAGGCTCGAATGCTATTTTTATTTTATGAAAGGCTTCTTCGGCTGCATCTTCATTTTCGGCAGCAATTAATAAGATGGGTTGCCCCCAGAAATGCACTTCATTTTCTGCCAATAAAGGTTCATCGGGAATAATGCCTCCAATTTGATTTTCGCCGGTAATATCTTTATAAGAAAATATTTTTACAATACCTTCTACCTGCTCAGCCTCAGTAAAATCAAGGCTTTTGATAATACCGTGAGCAATGGTTGCATCGAATATTTTTATATGCACTATGCCTGCCATTACAGGAATATCATCAACATAAATTGATTTGCCTGTAACGTGATTAGGTGCATCTATATTTCCAAATGGTTTGTTCATTGTAAGATTCTTTAACTATACCAGCTCTTCAATATTGATTAAATTCTCGATATGTGCCAGGAATAGTTGCTTTAATAAAAGCAGTTTATATTCTTTGGTTCCTCTTGCATCGCTAATGGGTGCCACTTCATTTTGCATTGTATTGATTGCTTCTTTTATCACATCATTGTTCAGTTCTTTTCCTTTTAAAAATAAAATGGTATTTGCAAGATATTTTGGAAAAGGAGCAACGCCACCAGCAGCTAAGTGAATATCTTCAATGGTATTGTTATCATTGAGTTGTATCAAACAAGCCGTGTTTACAGAAGCAATGTCAAGGTGTGTTCTTTTGCATACTTTTTCAAAGCTAAAAAGGGAAGTTGGATTGGGTACTTGAAAGATGATTTGCTCTATTAATTCCTGTGGTGATTTATCGAGTTGTTTATAGCCTTTATAAAAATCTTTTAAGTAGATTTTCCGCTGTGTATTGAAAACAATTTGAGCATTGAGTGCCAACAAAAAAATTGTCATATCCCCAATAGGGGAAGCATTCACCAAATTACCTGCAAGTGTTGCCATATTGCGAATGGGTGTAGATGAAACCAATTTAATATGCTTTGCTAAGTTTGGAAAAATGGTTTGAGTAATGGATGATTCTGCAAACTCAGTAACAGTAACTGATGCACCAATTTTTACTTCATTATTTTCTACAACAATTCCTTTTAAATGCGAAGCATCGAATAAATTATTTGTAACAGATTGTTTCACCAAATGGTGTTTTTGAACATTTAAATCTGTGCCACCGCCAACTGGTAAAGCATCTTGATTTATAGTTTCAGCAGTTTTATTTATTTGCTTTAATCTATTTTCTATATCAATAAAATATGGTGGAATAAATTTATTATCAACCAGCCAGGATAGCTTATTGGTGGGTCTTTCAGCAATTTTATCAATTAATATTTTAGCTGCTTTTTCAATAGATTTATAGCCAGTACATCTGCAAATGTTTCCATCAATTGCTTTGATAGCATCTTCATATTTAATAGCAGTTTCATTCATCACAAAACCAGTCAAACTCATTACAAAACCAATTGTGCAAAAGCCACATTGTGTGCCATTAGTATCAACCATTGCTTGTTGCACAGGTGTGAGTTCGGCTTGATTAATTCCTTCAACAGTAACGATATGCTTGCCTTGTGCATTGGTTAATGGCATTAAGCAGCTAGTCATATTTCTATAAATTAACTTGCCATTTTCAAAAGACGCAACAAGTATGGTGCAAGCACCACAATCACCTTCTCTGCAACCAATTTTAGTTCCTGTTAATTGCTTATGATAACGCACAAAATCAAGCATAGTACTACCACTAGGCTGAGTTGTTTTGATGAGCTTGTTATTGAGAATAAATTCAATCATTAATACTCAGTTTTAATATTACTATCTGCCCAATTATTAAAAGCAACAATAGCTTCGTTTCTTAATAGTTGCTGTGTAAATAATTTTCTTTCGGCAATTGGTTTTACTATTTCTTCATAAATAAATTTGTCGTCAAATGCAATGGCAGCAGCATCTTCCTTGCTATTGGCATAAAATAATTTTGCTGGTCTTGCCCAGTAAATCGCACCCAAGCACATAGGGCAGGGTTCACAACTTGTATAAATTTCGCAGCCATCTAATTGAAAAGTATTTAAGACTTTGCAAGCTTCTCGTATAGCTACTACTTCGGCGTGTGCAGTTGGGTCGTTTAGTGATGTAACACTATTGGCACCACGTGCAATTATTTTTCCATCTTTTACAACAACAGCACCAAATGGTCCACCTTTTCCTTCTAAAACATTGTGAATAGAAAGCTGAATAGCTTCCTGCATAAACAAGGCATTTTTTTCAATCATAGTTAATAGTTTGATATTATTAGTGCAAACAGATAGCACTAAATTTAGCAATCGCAAATTCAAATATAAATCTTCTTGCATTAAAAACTTCAATGTGAATAAAGAAGGTACAGAAGAAGCTGCGAATAAATAAATTATCTCTTTAGTAGTAAATCTCACAAATTTGTATGTTCAACATAAATAATTTTGATGCAGCAAGATAAAGCAATAGACAATTTATCTAAAGAACAAAAACTAGCAGCTATTAGTAGGCTTACTGCTTTGTGGGCATTTGCTGAAAGTGGCTTGGGTGGTGTGTTGCACGCATTGCAAATACCATTTACAGGTTTAGTTGTTGGTGGGCTGGCTGTGATTATTATTACCTTAATTGCTAGGTTATCTAATAATATATTTAAACAAATATTTAAGAGTTTGATTGTGGTATTAATTGTTAAAATTGCTATCAGCCCATACACTCCATTTCCTGCATATATAGCTGTTAGTTTTCAGGCAATTATAGGAGCCATTTTATACAGCCTGATGAATGTGAATTTTATAACAGTTTTGCTGTTGAGTTTATTAGCAATGATTGAATCTGCTATTCAAAAATTGCTTGTGCTTACATTATTTTTTGGGAAATCGTTATGGAACGCAATCAATGGTTTTACAGATTTTGTAACCAAGCAAATGCATTATCGCAGTGTTAATGGAACTAATATTGTTATAGCTATTTATCTCGCCATTTATATTGTAGGAGGCGTTTTTGTTGCCATACTAGCTATGCGAACGATTCACAATTTTTCTAACCAAAAAGTAATGCCTTTTATTGAAATAGAGGATAGTGTAAATGCTATTTCAAAAACAAAAAAGCGAAAGAAGCAATTATTTTTTATTTTCGGAATGCTTTGTTTAATCTCTCTATCACTATTGTTTCTATCGAATAACAACATTAATCAATATGTTTCATTATTGAAAATATTTTGCTGGACAATTACTATTATTTTTCTGTGGTATTGGGTAATTACTCCACTGTTTACAAGGTTTATATTATTTCTTTTAAAAAAGAATACAATCAAATATAGTAGAGACGTTGAAGAGGTAATTTCTGTGTTGCCAGATTTAAGAAAAATTAGTATCGCAGCTTGGCAAAGTGCCAAATTTAAAAAAGGTTTTGCCAAGGTTACTGAATTTCTTTCTAATTTGATACAGTGGTCTTTAATTTATACCAAAGAGCCAGTTTAAAATAGCAGGAATGAGTATCATAATATTTTCAAAACCCATTCATAGCGGAAAAACAACTGCGTTGATGCATTGGTGCAAAACGCAACAAAGTTGCAGCGGTATTTTAATGCCTGATGTTGACAGGATAAGGAAAATGTATGATGTAAGAAATCAATCTTATTTTGATGCAGAATGCAAGAGTCCTCTATCAACTGAAGAAAAATTAATTGACATTGGAAAATATCATTTCTATCAATCGTCATTTGACAAAGCAAATCAAATTATTGAAGAAGCTATTCTTTTGAAGCCCGAGTTTATTGTAATTGATGAAGTTGGAATGTTAGAAATTAATCAAAAAGGTTTTCATACATCTGTTAAAAAGCTAATGGATATTTCAGATACAAATAGTTTTGATACCACAATTATTCTTGCAGTTAGAGACGTTTTTATGGCAGAGGTAGTAGCTTACTTTAAGATTCCAAATTATAGAACAGTTGATTCCTTAACTGAGTTATAGTTATGAAATAAGAAAGGTTCTTAAATATTTTATACAAACAACTGTTAGTTTTAATTCCTTGCTTTACATTCGCAGCCAAATCGGTTTACGGTCAATCGTAAACTTTTAATTATTAAACACAAACAGTATGGCAGTTCGTGCAGACCTTTTTCAATCTCCTGATTATTATTTACTAGATGAATTATTGACAGAAGAACATAAATTAATTCGTGATACCGTAAGGAATTATGTAAAAAAAGAAATCTCTCCCATTATAGAAGATTATGCTCAAAGAGCTGAATTTCCCGAACAAATTGTAAAGCAAATGGGCGATTTAGGTTGCTTTGGGCCAACAGTTCCCGTTGAATATGGTGGTGGTGGATTGGATTATATTAGCTATGGTTTAATGATGCAAGAATTGGAACGTGGTGATAGTGGTGTTAGAAGTACTGCAAGCGTACAAGGCAGTTTGGTAATGTTTCCAATTTATGCCTATGGCAACGAAGCTCAACGTCATAAATATTTACCAAAACTTGCCAGTGGTGAGTGGTTAGGTTGTTTTGGTTTAACAGAACCTGATCATGGTAGTGACCCAAGTTCAATGATCACCAATATTAAAGATGCTGGTGATCACGTTATTTTAAATGGTGCTAAAATGTGGATTAGCAATGCACCATTTGCTCAGGTGGCTGTTGTTTGGGCAAGAAATGAACAAAACGAAATTCAGGGTATAATTGTTGAAAGAGGAATGGAAGGCTTCTCAACCCCAACAACTCACGGAAAATGGAGTTTGCGTGCCAGTGCAACTGGTGAATTGGTTTTTGATAATGTTAAAGTTCCTAAAGAAAATATTTTACCAAATGTCAAAGGGCTAAAAGGTCCTTTGGGTTGTTTATCTAAAGCTCGTTATGGTATTGCTTGGGGTGCTTTGGGTGCTGCAATGGATTGTTATGATACTGCTTTAAGATACAGTAAAGAAAGATTTCAGTTTGGGAAACCAATTGCTGGTTTTCAATTACAACAAAAAAAATTGGCAGAAATGGTAACAGAAATTACCAAAGGTCAATTGCTAGTTTGGCGTTTAGGTGTATTGATGAGTGAGGGAAGAGCAACACCTCAACAAGTAAGTATGGCAAAAAGAAATAGCTGCGAAATAGCTACTAATATTGCTCGTGATGCACGTCAAATGCTAGGAGGAATGGGCATTACAGGCGAATATAGTATTATGCGTCATATGATGAATTTGGAAAGCGTTATTACTTACGAGGGAACACACGATATTCACTTGCTCATTACAGGAATGGATATTACAGGCATCAATGCCTTTAAGTAATTTAGTTACCAACCCCTTATTGTAGGGTGTAATCATTAAAATAAATAGGTGTTACTTTACAACTTCATTCATTAAACTGAAATAAAATATCAAATGAAAAGTTGTGTTTCAATATTGTGTGTTGTATTGCTTGCATTACTAGCATTTTCGTGCAACAACAAAGTCTATTTTTCTAACGATATGAGAGTTGAGTTAGAGAACAAAAGAATAGAATTAATGAAGTTGCAATACTATATTGATAAGGACGTTATTCTATCCAGAGAAATTTCATCTGTAGATGCAAAAGTTACCAGTGGGAGTGTTGTTTTTCAGAATGGAAAGTATTTTCAAAATATTTTGTTAAGAAGGTTTACTAAAGGTGTTTGCACAGCTGTTTATCAAAAAAGAATAGATATTGCTTTTGAACAAGGCGACAATAAAAATATCATTTTTTCTATCCCAAAATTGAACAACACAAATAATATCTACATCCTAGCAAACGAGGGTGCTTTTGGCAACAATAGCAATTTCATAACTTATGATGGTAAACAATACCAACTTTCCTTTAAAGGCAATTCACCTAAACTAATGATTAATGGAAGAGTGGTAGAGAATAGAAAAAATGATGATAGAATTATGAAAGGCCTTAAAGTAAGTTAACCTTTACTTTTATTATGAACTCACAACAATCTACTCCAAATACAAATATTAACAACATAAATTTATTTTTTTTAATAGGCTCAATGGGTAGTGGAAAAACCTATTGGGGTAGCATTCTTGCTGAAGAAAAACAAATCAACTTTATTGATTTGGATACAGCAATTGAACAAGATTTAAAAATGTCTATTGCCAGTATTTTTGAAACTTATGGAGAAATTTTTTTTCGAGAAAAAGAAACAGAAATTTTAATAAAAACTATTGCAAGTAATAAAAAGGCAATAATTGCAACTGGTGGCGGTACAGCTTGCTTTAATGATAATATGAAACTGATGAATGAAAGTGGCATCACCATTTGGCTAAACGATTCTATTGATGAAATAGTTGAACGTATTAAACCATTTAAAAATTCAAGACCTTTACTAAAAACCATCCTAGATAACGAACTTACTTCACACATAAAAAATCTCAACGATTCCCGAAAACATTTTTATTCTCAATGCAGATATCAGTTAAATGAAACCCAAATATCAACATTAGAAATATTAAAAATAATTAATCAATATGTATAAAAATATCTTTTTTGTAGCATCAATTTCTGCTGCTATAGCTGTTGCTCTTGGGGCTTTTGGGGCACATGCCCTTGATGGTTTATTAAACGATAGATTTACTAAAGCTTATGAAAGTGCTGTGCGTTATCAACTATATCATTCATTAGCTTTATTATCATGTGGTGTTATGCTCTACCTTAAACCAAATAAGTATTTCGCCATAGCTACAAAATTTTTTATTGCTGGAATTTTTCTTTTCAGTGGATCTCTTTATTTGCTAACATTTTTCTATTTAAAACAAATCAGTAATTTAAATTTTGTTGGAGCAATTACGCCACTTGGAGGAATTTGTTTCATTAGTGGCTGGATTTGTTTAGCTTTGGGTGCGAAAAACATTTAAGACAAAACACCTAATTATCATTATCATAACCCCCCTTATTGATATGGCAAACAAGCACACAATTTTATTGGTTGAAGACGAAACAAAACTTTGTAATATTATTAAAGAAGAACTTTCTGGCTTAGGTTATTCTGTAGACACTGCAAGCGATGGAATTATTGCAGAAAGCCTGTTTTCAAGAAGAAAATATTCCCTTATACTGCTAGACATAAGTTTACCAGGCAAAAGCGGTTTACAACTATGTAAAAGCTTTAGAAGTGCTAATAAGAAAATCCCTATTATAATGCTAACTGCTTTTGGAGAAATTCAAGATAAAGTAGATGCTTTTAATTTAGGTGCTGACGATTATATAGTAAAACCTTTTCACTTTGATGAATTGTTTGCTAGAATAAAAGTGTTCTTAAAAAGGTCTGACGCTGATAGTGTAAAAGATGAGGCAGATGTTGTTGTTGGGGATTTAGTTATCAATAATAAAACAAAGTCAGTTTTTAGAGAAGGGACAGAAATACCACTTACTGCAAAAGAATTTTCATTGCTCAAACTGTTAGCACTTAACAAAGGAAAAGTTATATCAAAACAAGAAATTTTAGAAAAAGTTTGGGACTTAACTTTTGATACAGGAACCAATACCATTGAAGTTTATATTAGCTTTCTAAGAAATAAAATTGATAAGCCGTACAACGAAAAAATGATTCAAACAAAATCTGGTTTTGGATACTATATAAAATAGCTGATTATGAGTTTGAAGATAAGATTTGCTTTACTATTTTCTATTGTTGTTGCCATTATTCTTCTTTTATCATCTATATCAATTTATTTACTCTACTCTGATCACAGAAAAAATGAATACGCCAATCAGCTCAAAAGCGAAGCTATGCTTACGTTTGATGAGTTTGTAGATAATCATTTAAATGAAAAAGATACCGCAACTTTAATTTCAAAAGAAATTGGAGATAACTCACTGCAACAGAAGTGTGTAAAAATTTTCAATGCCAAGAGAGAATCTATATACAGCAGCAGTCTTGCCCCTTCATTTAATTTTACATTTGAGCCTAAAGTTCTTGATAAAATTAAAAAGCAAAAAGAATATTATTTTCTTATTGGCAATAGAGAGTTTTGTGGTGTTTATATAACAGACGCTGGTGATTATGTTATAGCCTCGGCATTAGATATTGATGGATTGAATAAATTGAGAAAGCTAAGATTTATACTATTTGCAGTTTTTATTGTTAGTGTTACAATTACTACATCTTTAAGCTATTTTTTTGTTAGCTCTGCATTAAGACCTTTATCAAAATTAAATGCACAAATTAAACAAACATCAGAACTAAATCTTTCACAAAAAGTTGAGGAAGGAAATGGGGAAGATGAGATAGCACAGATAGCTAAAAACGTTAATGAAATGCTTGAAAGATTGAATAAAGCATTTCAATTACAAAAGAACTTTGTGCATCATGCATCTCACGAACTTAGAACACCATTAACTACAATGTATGCTTCAACAGAAGCAGCTCTTAACAAAAAATTATCAGAATCCGATTACAAAAAAGTATTGACTTCACTGAAAGAAGATCAAAATAGTTTAATAGAACTTACTAATTCGTTGTTGTTATTATACCAATTTGATAAACTAAAATTTGCTCCTAACTTTCACTCTTTTAGAATTGATGAATTGATTTATGATGCAATTGGATATTGCAAGAAAGTTTTTCCAATGGTTGTTATTGATTTCGAATTTTTAAACATACCAGAAGAAAATGATTTAATTATAAAAGTAAATGATGTGTTGTTAAAATCGGCATTCAATAACTTAATTAAAAATGCTTTTTTATATTCTGATGATAAGAAGTTAAACATCTCTCTAGTTGCATCTGAGAATGAAATGCAAATAAATTTTGATAATAAAGGCAATCAACTTTCCCAAACTGAAATCGAGAATATAAAAGTACCTTTTTCTCGTGGCGAAAACATTGGCTTGGTAAAGGGTATTGGTTTAGGATTATCAATTGTAGAAAAAATTATCGCACTTCATAATGGTCACTTTATATATAAACCAATGCCAAATTCGGTGAACCGGTTTTCTGTAAAATTAAGATGATAATTATTACCAACTTCTACCCTACTGTTTTTATTTCCCATACCAAAGCACTAGCACCAAGCACAGCAGCATCAGCTTCTTTTAACTCACTAAATAAAAGCTTTATTTTATTTCTAAAAATAGGTAGCAGATTTTCTTCCATTGCTTTTTTTGTGGGATTTAATAACAAGTCTCCTGCTTTGCATAATCCTCCAAATAAAATAATTGCTTCGGGAGATGAAAACATTACAAAATTGGCTAAAGCTTTGCCCAATACTTGACCTGTAAATTCATATACTTCATTTGCAATTTTATCGCCTTGCATAGCACAATCATATACTACGCGACTATCAATTTCTTCCTTGGCATAATTACGCATCAAAGAATCTTCTTTTCCATTTTCAAGCATTTCAAGTGCAGTTAATCTTACACCAGTTGCACTACAATACGATTCAAGGCTACCTTTTGCTTTTGTTCCAGGATGAAAACGGCCTTCAGGAATAATAATAGTGTGTCCTAATTCTCCAGCAAAACCATCGTGTCCCAAAATCAAACTGCCATTAGCAACAATACCACTTCCTACGCCTGTACCCAAAGTAATCATTATAAAATCTTTCATCCCTTTTGCTGCACCATACATCATTTCTCCAACAGCAGCTGCATTTGCATCATTTGTTAAAGCAGATGGTAATTGAAACTTTGCAGTCATTAAGTCTGTTAAAGGAACAATTCCTTTCCAATTAAGATTAGGTGCATATTCAATTGTTCCTGTGTAGTAATTGCCATTGGGAGCACCAATACCTATACCTCTAATATAATCCAGACCCCCAACTTGATCTATTGCTGGTAAAACAGCATCGTACAACTCATTAATATAATCATCAATTAATAAATGCTTTTTTGTAGATATAGCTCCACGATATTGTATATCTCCACGATGGTCAACAATACCAAATACAGTATTTGTACCACCAATATCAATGCCTATTGCAAATGTACCACTAACACCTAAAGGCGAGTTTGTAGCTCTGTAACTTACTTGATTCATATAAAGTGTGCGTTATTATTTTAATATCTGTAATAATATATTCGGCAATAAAATTATGTGTTTTAGCATAAGTTATTTTGCAAATTATTTTTTTGATTTTTACAAAAAATACAATGTGGAAAATTGTTGCACAAGTAATTCATTGTAAGAATAGATATTTGGTATTCAGTTTAATAATATGCGTTATTTATTTTTCATTTGTTTACTTGGTTTTATTGGCTTTTTTTCTTACTCTTCTATATTAAAAAAAACAAGTTCCAATAAAGTTTCTACGGCTATAAATAACAATAAAAATTATGTTGATATAGTATTTCAAAAAGAAGAAATATTACAATCTTCTGGAGGCACAAAATCTGTAATCTTTAACTCAAAAGGCACTAAGCTTTATGCAATGAATTTAGAAGGTTTAAGCGTGTATGAATTTGATAGAGAAAACAAAAAACTAACCCGTCAGTTTAAGTTTAAACCTCATAGAGGAATGGGCTGGGATTATCAAACTAAACTTCCTGTTCTATCTTGGCAAGAAAAACCTGTTGAAGCTTGCTTTAGTAATGACGATAAAATTCTTTGGGTTTCCCTGCATAATGCTCAGGGCATTGTTCCTATTAAAATTGATGACAATTTTCATTGCCCGATTACCTGGGACACTTCTTTAACTAAACTAATTACTATTATAAATATCGATGGTAGTAGCTATAAAATAGATGCTCCATTAATTAAAACTGGACTTACGCCTAAAGTAATTGCAGTAACAAATAGCAATAACTTACTAGTGAGTAATTGGCATAGCAAAACTGTTAGTATTTTAAATATCAATAACAATAGTTTTCCTTTTGCAAAGCTTGTGAAAGATATTAAAGTAGAAGCAATACCAAGAGGTATAAGCATTGATGAAAAAAGTGGCAAATCATTTATTGCAATTATGGGTAGCAATAGCATTGCAGTTATTGATAATAAAACTTGGACTTTAGAAAAATATATTAAAGTACTTGCTAATCCAAGACATCTTGTTTTGGGCGATGATAATAAAATGTTTGTATCGTTTAATAGCCTTAATCAAGTTGCATGTATTAACACAAATACAGGCAACACTTTATTTTCAAGCCCTACGCATTTAAACCCACGTAGTATTGTTTTAAGTAAAAATAGAAACTTTTTATTTGTCACTTGCTACAATTCAAACACATTAGATATTTTTAAAATAACTACTAATGGTTTTGTACCAATGTATTCACTAAACTGCCCAGGAAAACCTGTTGGTATTGATTTGTATGAAGACGATTACAAGATAGAAGCTTGGGTTTGCAACTATGTAGGAGGCAATTTAAAAGTGTTTACTTTTAGCAAAAATCTGTTATAAAGGATTTTAGCGTTTCTTAATTATTGGTTGATATTCTACAGGGTCTGTATCATTTACAAAACTGATTAGTAGAAAAAAGATACCCAACCAAAAGAAAAGATTAATTATATTACTACAATATAAAAAAATTCGAGTTCTATTTGATGATGCATCATGTATATCAATATTACTAGACCAAAATGTGAAACTCCGCAAAAAGCCAATCCTTCTGGGAGTTCGCAAGGACAGCCATAAAATAAATTTTATAAGGATTGAAAGTATAGAAATAATACTTCCAATTAGCAAAGACCAATCGGCAATTTCTTGTTTCATAATTAAATTCAGGGAGTGCAATGTATGTTTGTAGTGTAATACCTACAATTAAATTATAATTAAAGAAAACAAAGCGTCTTTTATTGCTAAAAGAAGTCAACACAAAATAAATAACCATTTTACAAATAATTACACTACATTTGCAGAGTCAATTTGAGTTATCCAGCAATCTGTAATAAAGTCTCTCTCTACACGAAGTTAATTTTTCTACTCCTGCTATAGCCTCAATATTTTTTTAAACACTAAAATATTTTTAGTATGAACATTTATGTTTCAAACTTAAGCTTCAACGTGCAGGATGAAGACTTAAAAGAATTCTTTACACCTTATGGTGAAGTAACATCTGCAAAAGTTATTATCGACAAATTTACAAACTCTAGCAAGGGTTTTGGTTTTGTTGAAATGTCAGACAACGCTGCTGCTCAAAAAGCAATTGGCGAATTAAATGGTGGTATGGTTGAAGGACGTGCAGTACGCGTTATGGAAGCTAGACCTAAAGAAGAAAGAACTAGTAATTCTAAGCCTTCTTTCTCTAAGAGCCGTTGGTAGTCTAATACACAACTTTAAGAAAAGGAGGGTTCAATTTATTGCCCTCCTTTTTTATTTATAAAAAAAATACAAAATGAACGTAGAAGCAATAGAGTTATATATCTCAAATAAAAAAAGTGTAGAAAAAGAAACTACAATACAATTTAGAAAGCGTGATGCAATAAAAGGCATATTTGTTAAAGGCAAAGATTACGATGAATTAAAAGTGAAAAATTTTTGGAGAATTGTTACTGCTACAAATATTGAGAATTTTAATAAAAGCAATGACATCAGTTTGGCAAGAATTTTTAATGGTTTAGATATCGTAAAACTTTCTTAAGTAATATTTTTTGATACTTTTGATTCATTTCGCTACTGAAATGCCCTTTTAATTATGACAAAAAGAAACGATTTTGTTTATTCTGATAATAGTGAGCCACATCGTCTCAGAACAAAACAAATATTAAAAGAATATCCAAATGTTAGAAAATTAATAGGCAAAAACCCTTCGACCATTGTAGCAATTTTAGGATTGGTGTTTTTGCAAGTGGCTTTAACTGTAATACTACATAATCAATCATGGTGGTTGGTAGTAATAGTGGCTTATTTGATTGGAGCATTCATAGACCACGCCTTGTTTGTATTAATTCACGAGTGTGCACATAGACTAATCTTCAAGAATCAAGCAGCAAATAAAATTGCTGGAATTATTGCTAACATTCCACTTGTATTTGCTAGTAGTGTTTCTTTTGAAAGATATCATATCAAGCACCACTCTTTCCAAGGTGTTCACGAACTTGATGGTGATTTACCCAACAAATGGGAAGCTAAGCTAATCAACAATTCTTTTATTGGCAAAGCATTGTGGCTTCTTTTTTATCCATTATTTCAATTATTTCGTTTAGGTAGATTAAGAGAAATTAAACCATTTGATAGTTGGGTTGCTTTAAACTGGGTTGTGCAAATACTTTTTGCTACTTTGGTTATCAGCCTATTTGGAACAAAAGCATTTGTTTACTTACTGATAAGTTTTTTCTTTTCTGTTGGATTGCATCCCTTGGGTGCAAGATGGATTCAAGAACACTATTTAACAAGTGGTGAACAAGAAACATATAGCTATTATGGTCCATTTAACAGAATAGCTTTCAATGTTGGTTTTCATAACGAACATCACGACTTTCCTTCAGTTCCTTGGAACAGATTACCAGAACTAAAGAGTGCTGCACCTAATTATTATAATTCTTTAGTAAGTCATAATTCTTGGACTAAGTTATTATTTAGATTTCTCTTTGATAAAGAAATTTCATTATTCTCTAGAATATTAAGAAAGAATAGAGGTGCTGTTGCTATTAATGATGAATCTAAACCAGATGTAGATTTATTAGCATTAAAGGCATAAGTTTTATTCGCAAACAATAGTTACTTTCTGTAACCCTGCTTGTAGCATATCTATCTTTTTTGCAGCAGCCTCACTTAAATCAATAATCCTTCCTGCAACAAAAGGACCTCTATCATTTATACGTACAATAACAAATTTGTTATTACTTAAATTCGTTACTTTAACCATTGTTCCAAATGGCAATGTTTTATGTGCAGCAGTTAATTTTTTTGCATCAAAAATTTCTCCACTGGCAGTTGGTCTTCCTATAAACTTTCCACCATAATAAGATGCAATACCCGTTTGCTCACAATTTTTAATACTAGCAGATGGGGTCGATTTTCTATGGCAGGCTGCTAAATAAATCACTACAAAAAATAATATTACCAGCCTTTTCTTAACCATATCAAAGTATATTAAAATGAATAAAAGCTAACCAAACAGCACTACTTTGCTACAGCAATCTTCACTTTCTTATTTTTAATTTTTTCATCCTTAATTAATTCCAATGCTTCTCCAAGTTTTATTTTTTTAATAGCTACAAAAGAGAAAAAATCTTTAACGTGAATGAGCCCAATATCTTCTTTTTTTAGGTTCCCTTTTTGTGAAAGAAAGCCCACAACATCAGTTTTATTAATCTTATTTTTTTTACCAGCACCAATAAAAAGTGTAGTCCACTTTGGTTTATCGGGCAAGTTATAATTCTTAGGCAGTTTTATTTTTTCAATATCACTATCAACATAGGCCGGTAGTTTCTCTTCGCTTGATAAAATTAATATCACAGTGCCACTTGCATCCATTCTGGCTGTTCTACCATTTCTATGCGTAAATATTTCTGGTGTGTTAGGCAGATGATAATGAATAATATTTCGAATATTAGGTATATCTAAACCACGAGCAGCAAGGTCTGTTGTAATTAAAACATTAACAGTTCCATTAGCAAATTTGCACAAAGCACTATCACGCTCTTGTTGTTCCATTGCACCGTGATAAAATTCATTTACGATACCTCTTGCTATCAACATTTCACTTGTACGCTCAACAGATTCTCTATGATTACAAAATACTACTGTTGATTTATCACCCAACATACAAATCAACTTAAATAAGGTTTCTATTTTATCTGCATCAGGACTATGGACGGCTTTTATCTCAAGTTTTTCAACTGGCAATTCCTCATCGGTTAAAAAATTAAGTTCTAACTCATTTTGTAAGCCAATAAAATCAGGTATTTCAGAACCTCGTGTTGCTGATGTAAGAATTCGTTTTTTAATATTTGGCAATGACCCTATAATAAATGAAACCTCTTCGGCAAAACCTGTTTCCATTGTTTTATCAAACTCATCTAAAACCAATGTTTCAATAGTATCAATCGTAATACTTCCTCTACGAATATGATCAGCTAATCTACCAGCTGTTCCAACTATTACCGAAGGAGCTTGAATAAGGTTATTCTCTTCAGTTTCTCTTTTATGCCCTCCATAACAGCTACTAATTTTTAACCCAGAACCCATAGACTTAAATACAACTTCTATTTGTTGTGCAAGCTCTCTTGAAGGCACAATAATTAAGGCTTGAGTTTCTTTAATGTTAATATCTATTTTCTCTAATATCGGCAATAAAAAAGCAAGTGTTTTGCCAGAACCTGTTGCTGACAACAATAGAACATTGTCATTATTTTTATTTGCTTCTAATGAAGCCAATTGCATTTCATTTAATTCTTTTATTCTTAAATTATTAAGAATCGTTTCAACTGAGTATCTTTTCTCTTCCATAGTTGCGAATGTAGTGCAGAAGATGGGAGTTGAGATATTTAAGCGGTGTTAAGTATTAAAATAAACTCTAAAAAACTATTATCGACGAATTTATAATAAAAAAAACTCCCTCGTGAAAACGAAGGAGGAACACCTGAACTTAATTTGTTAAGTATAACTAAAATGTAAGTATCCATATAATACAGCATAAAGCATTGAAAAGGTTGGGTTACATTAAAATATTTTTTCAAATAAAAAAAATCGGCAAAAATTTAGAGGGCTCTAATATGATTTTAGCTCTTTGATACAGGAAAAGTTGGTTGAATATGCCCGAGAAAGTTCTGATAGCATAAAACTTTGGTTTATATATACCCGATAAAGTTCGGATAATACTAAGACATTTTTTGGGCTTTGTATTGAAACACCTTCATCAACAAAATATTTATTTCATTCATCAAAAAATAAATATTATATAGTCTAAAAACACTAACGCTTGTTAGCTTGTGTGCAATATATTTGCAATTCAAATTAATATTATGCAAAGTAAAGTTGTTTACATAGTGAGTGCAGTTCGCACACCCCTTGGAAGTTTTGGTGGAAGCTTAAAAGATTTTTCTGCTACTCAATTAGGTGCCATTGCTATTAAAGCTGCTGTTGAGAGAGCAGGCTTGCAACCCAATCAAATTCAAGAGGTAATTATGGGTAGTGTAATACAAGCAAATCTTGGTCAAGCACCTGCACGTCAAGCTGCAAAGTTTGCTGGCTTGTCCGATGATGTTAATTGCACAACAGTTAACAAAGTTTGTGCTAGTGGAATGAAAGCTATTGCACAAGCTACGCAAAGTATTTTATTGGGCGATAATGATATTGTTGTTGCTGGTGGAATTAAAAGTATGAGCAATGTTCCATTTTATTCTCCAAACCTTCGTTGGGGAAATAAATATGGTAATGTAAGTATGATTGATGGCTTAGCAAAAGATGGTCTTACCGATGTTTACAACAATTACGCAATGGGCAATGCTGCTGATTTATGTGCTAAAGAATGTAATATTTCTCGTGAAGAGCAAGATGCTTTTGCAATAGAAAGTTACACTCGCAGTCAGGCTGCTTGGAA
>JANYEB010000231.1 GCA_025363355.1 Chitinophagaceae bacterium
CGAAACATCGAAACATCGAAACATCGAAACATCGAAACATCGAAACATCGAAACATCGAAACATCGAAACATCGAAACATCGAAACATCGAAACATCGAAACATCGAAACATCGAAACCAAGCTAGCACTTTTTCAAAAAACATTTTTTGCTTTAATAACACATTTCTTGTACAAGATAGTTCAACTACTGTACAAGATAGACCACTTACTGTACGGCATACCCAAAGTTTTGTACAGAATAGCTCAAGCACCGTACAAAACACCTTACCCACCGTACAAGATTACCTTTGTGTCGTACAAAATAGGCTTATCACCGTACAAAACAGCCCTATTTCTGCGGAAAATACCCTTATTTCTGCGGAAAATACCCTTGTTTCTGAAAAAAACAGCCCTGTTTTTGCACCAACTCATTACTTAAATGGTTCATTTTCAATATTTATTCACTAAAAAATCAATTTTATGGCAAATTTAAGTTATCTAGAAAAAGTAATTAACCGCTTAAAAGCACAAAGAGCTGGCATTGTAACCAATGCTGCATCGTGGACTGGACAGCCAGACACGCCAGCCACTCACCAAGCACATATTGATGCTATGGAATTGATAGATGCAGATATTAAACTGCTAGAAAATCAACTTTCACAAAAAAGAGTAGCAGCCAAATTATTGGCAGAACAAAAAAACACTGTTGCCGATGCAACAGAATTAAGGGTAAAAGGTATTCACGCTACCAACACGGCAAAATGGGTAGATTATGGTACTGAAGACCCAGCAGCTATACTTGCTGCACGTGCCAACCGCCCTGTGCCAACAAAAGGTATTATTAAAAATGTAATGGATGATTATGATGGTATTGGATTTATTGTAGAGGGGCAAACACTTACCGATGCCGATACCTATGAGTTTGAAAAAGGCGTTGCAGCCAATGCCACAGATGTAAACACCATTCCTGCATTTACCCATTTAAAAACTAGCCGAAAAGTTAGTTTGGTTGATGATGATGTGGCAAAAGGGCAAAGATGTTTTTACCGCTATCGTGGCATTAATAGCAAAGGTGCTGGAGAATGGAGCGAGCCTGTTAGCAGAGTGCAATAATGTAGGATGTGTCTTTGCGAGGCACGAAGCAATCTCATTTGTCAGCAAGAGCTTGTCGAAAGCTAGGTTTCGGCAAGCTCAACCTGACAAAAAATAAAAACCAATAGACTAGAAAACCATACACCGAAATAAACGAAAAACTAAAACCAATAAACCCCATTCATTAACCATTTAAAAATTAAGCAACCAAAACTATCAAAAGCAACCCCACAGCGGAATTTTGGCTTTCGTTCTCCAATAAGTAAAAGCTATCTGTGCTGCCTACTACAGATTTTAAAATAAAGTGTAGGTAATTCTTCTCAAATTTATCTGTTTATGAAAACAAAAATCTTAATTTCATTACTTGCTATTAATTTAGCAATGTTTATGAACGCAAATGCTCAAACTGGTTGCAACACCCCACCAATTTTAACTTCACTAAATGTAACTAATGATTGTTATGCTCCATCCGTTAACCTGAATAGCCTTTTTGGTGGCACTGTGCCCAATAGCACGTCAAGTCTTGTTTGGTATACAAACTCAACACATAGCGGTGCAGAATATGCAAATCCAACAAATGCAATTGCCGGTACATACTACGCTTATTTTTACGATGCAGCATTTAATTGCTTTAGCCCAAGTAGCGAAGCTGTGCATATAACAATTGCAGTTTGCCCTTGTACGACTGCTGCATCGAGTGCAACAGCAATCAATGCAGACATTAATGGAACCTCACTTTCAAATGGTAATTATCATATTACTAAAGATATTACAATTAATGGAACTGTGCTTTTCAACCGTGTAGATTTCTTTATTGAACCAGGTGTAACCATAACTATTGCACCAACCGCTAATGTAACTTTTCAATTTGCTCATTTACATTGTTGCAATGGTATGTGGCAAGGAATTAATGTATTGCCAGGCGGAAGATTAGCACTTATTGAAGACGCAGATTTTTCAACAGTAATAGAAGATGCTGTTGTGGCTATTAACTATGATTTCCCCCTTCCTAATTCTATTAATACAACTGCAAGTTATTTACTACACACTTCTGGTACTGTTTTTAACAGAAATCAAACTGGTATTAAAATTAGCAACCTATATTATAATACAGCTACTAGTGGTCAACTACCATTTTATATTGCTGGTTCTATTTTTACATCAAGAGATATTCCATTTAACTACACGCTTCCTTGGGGTACTAGTGGTACTAATGGTAATATGTTGGATATTGCTTTTTCATATACCAATGCAAATAATAGTGGTGTTAGCCTTACAGCACCTAATACGCTTTCTGCTCCTTTTTTCAATAATCCAACATATCCCTGCCCAGATAATACTATTGGTGCATTTTTAAAAAGAGGGGTACGTGATGAAAAACCGAGCTATGGAATATTATTAGATAACTTATGCGAGGGAGATGCACATTTTATGCGTATTGGCAATAAATTATTTAATACTTATGCAACGCTGCCTTACAATATTTTTGATAATGTAAATATTGGTATTGATGCCTCAAGTGCAAAACTGTTTGTTAATAATTGTATTTTTCAAAAAAAACATCCAAACTGCCCTAGTGGCATTGGTATTAATTTGCACAATAATGGTACTGTTGCTTCGCCTAGAGTAACAATTAATAATTTAGATAATTTGGGTAACACTACAGCTATGCAAAACAGTTTTTACAATTTAGGCACTGCTATAAATGTTGATAATTATAGCAGTGTAAATATATCTGGCTGCAATATAAGAAGTAGTCAAAGCCGAATAGCCCCCTATAATCTTTTTGGCAATGCCGGTATAATAATGGCAGGGGCAGAGATGACCGATATAAATATTATTGATAATAATATTAGCAATATTACTTCGCCAATTATTTATACTGATTTAGGTGTTAGTTCTAGTTTGCAAAAAAATATTAATATTGTAGATAATCACATTTTTGCACAACTACCCAATGCAACCCCTACCAATAACGAGTTTATTAACACAGCAATAGCACTTACAGGTAATGGAGTTTTTACAGGAGGCTCACCAGACCTTTTACCATTAATTTGTAGCAGAAATGTAATTCAAGGAGCATATAATGGCATAATGGTAACCGATTTTTTAGGAAAGTCATTAGATTTTAAACTAAATGATATTACACTATCGCAGGCACCTTTAAAAAGAAACAAAATACAAGAACAGTTCGGCATTAGGTTAAACAATGGTAGCCCTGCTATAAAAAATTTAGTTGCTATACGCAGTGTGGTGCAGAACAACCTTATTGCTGGCAGTTATACCAATGGCAATATCCCTGCTAATAGCAATCAAACAGGTATTTATTTAGGCGATAATAACCTTACAGATGTAGATTGCAACAGAAGTGAAAACCTAACCCACGGCTTTAGATTTATGAACCTAAATAATGTAACCAAGTTTTTTGATAATAGTATAGAACCTACTAATTTAAACGGCTTTACCCTAGACCAATCTGCAATGATAGGCACGCAAGGATGGGGCAGAACGGGCACAAAATGCAATAGTGATAATAGTTGGAAAATGCCTGCTAATACTTGGTTAACTACCTATAATGCACCACATAGAATGGCTTTTGTGCGAAATGCAATTGCAACTAGCTCCAAGTTATATGTAAGAAATACAACCACCACTAACCCAAGTGGTATTGCAAGTGCTTCAAATGCAAATGGTGTTTTCCCTTATTCTCAAACAGTAAATACCAACCAAAGTATTTTTCCACAAAACCCCACTTTTAATGCTTGCAACCATTGTGTGCACAGCAATAACAACCCTAATACCGAACAAGCTGTTGTGTATGACGAAGAAGTGGCAATACTTGAAGATATTGCCGATGGTAGTATTTCGTTAATTGATGATGATGCAGCACAACGCCTTTTTGTGCTGCAACAACAGTTATACGAGTTGCTGCGTGCCAACAATAACAACTATGCCAATAGCACCACCCTGCAAGATTTTGTAACTAACAATGGTGTTAGCAGTTTTGACTATATCTATTATGTGCAGCAATACCTGAACGATGGCGATTTAAATGCTGTTGATTTATTGCTTGGTTATTTTCCCGATAATAACCAAGTAGAACACAACTATATTACATACTTTAGCTGGATGGCAAATATGCTAGAGAACCCTAATAATACCCCCAATATAGATGATGTGTTTGCAATGGCAAGCCTTTGCCCTGCAAAAAATGGTAGCGTAGTTTACAAAGCAAGAGCATTATATAACAAACTAACTAAAACACACGAAGTGTTTAGTGATGAG
>JANYEB010000237.1 GCA_025363355.1 Chitinophagaceae bacterium
GTTGCCAACTTTTTAAAAGTTGGCAACCCTTTTTTTGTTTATGGCAATCTTGCCATTAATGAAATACTTAACCACCTTGATTTTAACGTTTGTTGTGTGTTCTTCACCAACATTGTATTATGATAGGCTTTGCAATGCCAAATTGCTAAAAATTATACGAAAATCTTGATTCAATCAAAAGCGAAAACAAAGCTTCGTTATTATTATTTTTTGAATCTAGTAAAGAGAATGTAGCATCCAACTTTTTATACGATGCCCCTAGCAAAAACCTTGGACCAGAATACATAAATGTCCCACGCTTATCAACGAATATTGGATTCCCATTTGCATCGTAAGTTTCTGTAAAAGACTTATAAGTAAAGCCTGTATTAGTATTCGTTTTGCCATACCCTAAACCAACTTTCAATTTAACATTCTTTTTTTTACCAATTGTTGGGTTATAATATAAATCAAGAAAATGGTCTGTTTTAAATCGCCTTTCTGTTACATAAGGAGAAGTGGGTGTTGCTTGGGTTTCTCTAAAATAGTTATACCTAAAATAGTTTGACAACTCTATTTTCCAGTTTTTATTAAACACTTCGTTGCTAACACCAAAATATAAACTTGTGCTACGTGATTGTTCACTGCCATAAAAATTAAAATCATAAATATGTAAAGTACCTCTTGATTTTTCTATTTCGTGAATGCCACCTCTAAATGCAACCCCTACACTAAATTGAGGTTTAAAAGTTTGACTGTAGCCCAACTGGGCTACAATCAAACAAGTAATAAGAATTGTAATTTTTTTCATATTTAATACCCTATTGTTGAAAAATCTATTTGATTAGTTTGCTTAAATCTTCCATTTGCATAAAATTCCGCCTTTGTTGGTGTTCGTTTTCACCAACAACAAAGCTATTGCACAATAAGTTTTTCGGCATAAACATTGTTTTTTGTAGTGATAATATTTAATAAATACAAACCTTTTGATAGCGATTGAATATTGAGTTTATACATATTATTATTGATGGTTTGATGGATAACAGTTTGCCCCAAACTATTAATAATATTTAGCTCCTTCATTCCAACACAATTAACAGTTAAAATATCTTTTGCAGGGTTAGGGTAAATGTTAACGCCGTTTAAGGTTTGTGGTTTAAGGGTTATAGTTCTTGTTTCACTGTATTGTTTTTTGCCATCTTTATCTATGCTTTCAATTCTATAGTATAGACCACCGTCGACCGTCGACAGTTGACCGTTGTCTGTGAAACTATACTCATTATAACTTTTATTATTAGCAGCTACTTTACCAATAGTTATAAAGTCTTTTGCATTAATAGAACGCTGAATATTAAAATGTGAAACATTGACCTCATTAGCAGTAACCCACCTGTTCTCAATCTGCTTATCATTCATAATCCTTAACTCATAATTCATCATTGTAAGTGGCACCGTACCAACAGTTACCACCACAGTATCTGTACTAAAACAACCATTAACCACCTGCTGCAAAACATAGCTTGTGGTAACAGTAGGATGCACCCAAAAACCTGGTCTTGTGCTGTCTATAGTTGTATTGGTATTTTGAATTTGCCATTTAAGGCTATCTATACCATTGGTATAGCTACCAATAAAAACACTATCTCCTTGTGCTATGGTGGTGTCTCTACCTGCATCTGCCTTTAAACAAAAGCTATCTAAAGCATACACTGCAACATCATCAACATAATATGCTGCACCAAAATAACCTGTTGGTTGTATGATGGTATATGCAGTATTTGCATTGTCCCTAAAGTTGCCCAATGTTAAATACTGCTCACCACCTTGTGCCTTAAAAATACCACTGATTTTTACCCAATTTAAGGTATCAGTAATAATAGGACTGTTATAATTTGTTATTTGTGGGTTGGCAGGCAATAATTGAGTATTTAATGTATCTACATAAATAGCTTTTTTTGTAAATAGCATTGACTGGTTATTACAACCTAGCCTAAAGGGGTTGCTAAGGCTTACATAGCACTCAGCATAATAGCACTTGCCTAGTTGCAGACTATCTAATAATTTTACTTGAAAATAATTTCTGGAATCCCCACTATTTCTATAAAACATCAGAATATAAGCAATTCCAGTTCTAGCATATTGAAAACTAGACCCTGTAGTTGTACCGTGTATTGGAACACCAGAAACTGAAGAATCTGAACAAGCGTTGTAATAACCTGCACCTCTGTAATCTGGCTTGTACCAAATATTAGGTTTGTCATTTCTGCTAGAAATTGGGCAAGTAGTATATTGCTCAAAACTTGGGTTGGGAACAAGGTTGGTTTGTCCATAATTATTTTCGAATACTAAAAAACTAATTACCACAAGTAGCTTGTGGCAATTAGTTTTTATTTTTTTTTGTATTTGCATTGTTATTCTACTATTAGCTTTTCAATTTTTGAGGTTTTATCTGCGTTTATTATTCTAACAAAATAAATTCCTTTTTGCAATTTACTTATATCTATAGTAAATGTGGTTGCTTTGTTATAATTACCAGTAACCACAGTTTTACCCATTACATCATAAATACTTATAGCAGCAATATTTGCACCATTAACTTTTACTATACCCTTGGCAGGATTGGGGTATAACACAATAGGTTTTGTTACTTGTTGAATGGTTTTAGTTTCCTTGCGTGGATGTAATCTTATAAAACCTTGTGGCGATGTTGTGCTAGAACCTTTAAATTGGCTTGTGCCTTCGCAATTATTTTCGAACTGATGTATTTCTCTAGTAATGGCATTATATAAATTACGTACTGCATATATTACCAATCCATTTTTTAATGGGCATCTATTTGCAAGGTTTAATACTTCATTTGCATCGGGCAACCAAGATGGATCGTCGTGCATTTGTATAAACCAATGGAAATAAGAATAATAAGCATCATCAAGTTCTGATGTTCCTGGCCAAAAACCTAATAATAATTCTACAATATCGTATCTACCCTCGGCAACATATTTACTAGCGTAGTGTATATAATCTAAATTGCTCAATTGATTATTATATATAAATTGTTGCAAACTATTATTACCCACCAATTGGCTTGGGTCGCTATTGAGCAATTCATATAGCTGTTGCTGCATTACCAACAATCAAAAAATCTTTAGCTACAGTGTAGCTATAGCCAATACTAGCTTTAATGGTTCTAATAAATACCCTTAATTTTTTTTCGCCATCACTAATTTTTTGGTCTTTCGCTGTTTTTGCAGTTTGTGCTGCTGTTTGTGCATCGCTACTTGCTTTTATAGCAGTTTTAATGCCACTGCAAATGCTTTGCAATTCGGTAACCTGTGCAGCATTTAAGCCTAATGCAGTGCCTTGTGCAGCAGCTTTGCTGCTTAGGTTATCGTACCATTTTACTTTTTCTGCTTCTTGTCCTGGAATAAAATCACTCATTGTTTTTTGTTTTAATTGTTATTAACTATTGATTATCAAAATTTTATATTTTATTTTCTTCACCCAATGTTTCATTTGCTGTTCCCAGCGTTTTGCTAGACTTTCCCAGCAACTTGCACACCGCTCTGGCGTTTTGCTAGAGCTTTCTAGCGTTTCGCCCAATTGACCCTGCAATTCACTTGAACCTCCTTGCATAGTGCTGGGTAGGTTTACAGCTTGCAAGCCAACTCTAGCATTTTGCTAGAGGCATCAATCAATTTGCTAGGTTGGTTAAATTAGGCAATAGCTAACCCAAATAAATTGCATTTTTAAAGAGCTAATTGTTTAGTATTTGTTGCTAAACAGATGGCAATGTAAAAAATGGGTTTTAAGTAGCCTAGTAGAAATGTGTAAACGTGCAGTTTTGGCTGTAACCGTGTCGTTTTGGGCTGTAACCGTGCAAACTGTTTTGTCTTTTTTACTGTTTCTTGCATTCTTTCAATTAACAATAAAACAACTATTAGGTAGGTTTTGCCACACCAAAAACGCTATAAAAAAACCTATTTTAAAGAACTGATAATTTAGTGTTTGTTGCTAAACAGAATGCAATGTAGAAAACGGGTTTAGGCTGGCAAAGGGGAAATGTGTAAACGAGTTGATTTGGCTGTAAGCGAGTTGATTTGGGCAAGAAACGAGTAAAAGGTTTCTTAATTTTTTGGGTTAATGGTTGCCAATTTATAAAAGTTGGCAACCATTTTTAGTTTGTATTATTCTTGCTATTAAAGAAATACTTAATAACCCAATTTTAACCTGCAACAACCCTCCATCTTATATTTGCAAAAAGTTTTACAATGTTTATACAGCAATTATATACAAGCTGCCTTAGCGAAGCAGCTTATTACATAGAAAGTAATGGCGAAGCAGCAGTGATTGATCCATTGCGTGATATTGATGAGTATTTGCAATTAGCAGCATCTCGCAATGCCACTATTAAATATATTTTTGAAACACATTTTCACGCTGATTTTGTAAGTGGTCATTTAGATCTTGCAGCTGCTACTGGTGCGAGCATTGTTTATGGCCCCAACACACAAACTAGTTTCAAAGTAACTGTTGCAAAAGATGGCGAAGTTTTTAAGGTAGGAAATCTTAGTGTTGAAGTATTGCACACACCCGGTCATACACTTGAAAGTTCTTGTTATTTGTTGAAAGATGAAAACCAAAAGCCATATTGTGTTTTTACTGGCGATACCTTATTTGTTGGAGATGTTGGCAGACCAGATCTTGCTCAAAAAGGCGAAATACTTACAATGCAAGATTTAGCAGGAATGTTATACGATAGTTTGCAAACTAAAATAATGCCTTTGGCAGATGATATTATTTTGTATCCTGCTCATGGTGCTGGCAGCAGTTGTGGCAAAAGTTTAGGCAAGGAAACCTTTAGTACCATTGGCGAACAAAAGAAAAATAATTATGCTTTAAACCAAGCTAGCAAAGAAGATTTTGTTAAAGCCGTTACAGAAGGATTGGCAGAACCTCCTCAATATTTCCCCATTAATGCAAAAATTAATAAAGAAGGATACGAGAGTTTGAATAGTGTTTTAGAAGCTGGGCTACAAGCATTATCTGTTGCCGATTTTAAACAAAAAATGAGTGATGATACTGTGTTGATTTTAGATACCAGAAATGCAACTGTTTTTACACAAGGCTTTGTGCCAACAAGTATTTTTATTGGTTTAGAAGGAAGATTTGCAGAGTGGGCTGGTAGTCTTTTATCTTTCAACAAAACAATTTTATTAGTAACAGATGCTGGCAAAGAAAAAGAATCTGTAGTGCGACTGGCAAGAGTTGGTTTTGCAAAATTTGCAGGATATTTAAATGGCAGCTTTGAAGCTTGGCAAAATGCTGGCGAAAAAACAGATTTAATTATTGATGTTGAAGTTGATGAACTTGCAATGGACATTCCTTTTGATGAAAATATGGTTGTTTTAGATGTGAGAAAAGAAACTGAGTATGCTGATGACCATATTGCTGAAGCTATTAATATTCCTTTGTTAAACTTAACAGACCCTGCTAGTATGGCTGATTTTGAAGACAATCAAAACATTTATATTCATTGTGCAGGTGGTTATAGAAGTGTAATTGCAGCCAGTATGATGAAGAAAGAAGGCATTCACAATATTCGTAATGTATTAGGTGGTTGGAATGCTATTAAAGAATTAAAAGACAGGTTTACAATAGAAAAAAGTGTTGAGGTATTAAATTAATCCTTCATCTGCAAAACTAAAATAGCCTTCGCTGCTAACAATAATATGGTCAGCAACAATAATGTCTAACAGTTTAGCAGCATCTTTAATTTTATTGGTTAACTGCTTGTCTGCTATGCTGGGATTCAGATTTCCACTTGGATGATTGTGGCAAAGAATGATACTTACAGCATTGTATTCAAGTGCTTTTCTTAACAGAATTCTTGGGTCAACAACAGTGCCTGTAATGCCACCTTCACTCAGCACTTCATTATGCAATATTTTGTTTGCCTGATTTAAAAAAATAGCAATAAAAACTTCGTGGCTTTTATATTGATGTTGTGCCTTTAAATAGTTGGCAACATCTTTACTATTTCTAATTGTTTCTTTTTTGTTTTCAACAGCACCACGTCTTATACCAACTTCTAATGCAGCTGCTATTGCAACAGCTTTTGCTTCACCCAAACCTTTTACTTTTAAATTCACAATTTCTTTAACAGATAATTGACCCAATCGCTGCAAATCATTATTCACCAAACCCATTAATTCTTTTGCTAAATCAACAGCCGATTTGTTGCGTGTGCCATTATTAATCAATATTGCTAGTAATTCTGCATTACTCAAAGATTCAGCACCTTTCAGCAACATTTTTTCTCTTGGTCTATCATCTTCACTCCAATTTTTTATTGAATTGTTTTGCATTGCATCGTGAGTTTATTTATTGCAAGTTAAACATGAGTTTTATTCGAGAGTTAACCGAAAGTTTAACAATCCTAAACTATTTAATAACCTTAAAAATATCATCACGTTTAATTTTATCCCAATATTTTTTAGCAACAATCAGCATTCCAAAACTTTCACCTTCTTCTTTATTCAAATGTTTGTGATGCATTTTATGAGCCCATCTAATAGCTCTGATGTATTTATTATTACTACGAGAAAACCACTTAATTCTTTGATGAATGATTACTTCGTGAATAATAAAATAGGCTAGTCCATACAATGCAATACCAAAGCCTATTGCAGCAACGATATAATCTTGATGTTGTAAGCCAAGCATAATACACAACCAACTTGGAATAGCGAATATTAGAAAGAAGGCATCGTTTTTTTCAAATATTCTGCCATTGGGTTGGTGGTGGTCTTGATGCAAATACCACAAAAAGCCATGCATTACATATTTGTGTGTAAACCAAGTAATGCCTTCCATAACGCAAAAAGTAAGCAGCATTGTTAAAGTGAAAGTTATCATAAATAAATTCTTAAAGCTATAAAAAATAATAGTTGAATAATGAATAGATGAATGGCAAATTGATTGAGTTTATTGAAAGGTAACTTTGTTAATAAAAACAATAAAACGCCACTTATTAAAAACCAACAAGTATAATTAAAAAAAGGAATCTGATTATTTTTCCATTGCCAGTAACCAAGCTTTTGAGCCACTGGTTCCATTATATAATCAAAAAAAGTAGCTAGTAATGCAGCATCAATAACTAGTGAAATAGATTGAATTTTATCTGTTGTTTTAGTGTCAATTTCTGCTTCGCCGATTTTTCGTTTCGTCCAATTATTTACGTATTGCATTATCACGCCACAACAATAAACTGTAACAAACCATTGAACTCCTATTAATAAAGGAACGCCAAAAACCTTAAATCCCATTAACGACCCATAGGAATAATTACCAAACAAAATGCCTGTGTTTACGCCAGTTACTTCAACTACAAAACCAACAACTGCTGTAATAATTGCAAAACCAAAGAACCAATTTTTATATGATGGTTGTGTAAAAATCAACAAGCCTGCCATTAGCAATAGATTAAGACTTGTGTTGCTTATAAACCAATTTTTATAAGGAGAAAATAAAATGCCAATTGCACCACATATATGAAATAGTAATGCAATGAAAATAGCAATATTATTTTTTTGTTGAATAGACATTAATAGTTATTAATCCTCGAAATGAAGACTGAACATAATCATTCTAGATTGAATAGAACTGAATACACTGGAGTATTTCAAGTCTGGGTTTCTATCCAAAATATTATTCAATCCATAACTAATTTTAAGCTCTGGTGTTAAGGTAAAAAATCGTAGAAACAAATTAAACCCAATACCAGCTTCTACACCATAGCAATACTTTTTAAGTTTTATATAGCCTTCCTGGTTTCTGGCAGCAGAACCAGCAGATAAATCAACATCAGCTTTTACACCAAGTAACAAGTAGGTTCTAAAATTATCGATCCTGTCGCTATTAAATTTAAAACTAAAAGGGAAACTTACTAATGTTGTTGGCAATGTAAATCTTTGTTCAATGGGTTCGTTGGTAGAATATTTACTATTCAATGTGTAAGTAAAATACCTTGCTCCTCCTAAAATGATTTGAGGGTTAAAACGAGCTTGCCAATGCTTTGAAATTTTGGCTGTGGCGTGAATGCCAATTGAAATTCCACCACTAGATGCAGGTTCTGCAACAAGCACACTATCATCCATCAAAAACTTATCGGACTTTTGGGCAGATAATGAGCCAATATTATAGCCCAAGGTTGCTCCAAAATAATAAGATAGATTATCGTGTTCAGAACGATATTGTTCTCTTTGTGAAAACAATGAATTACTAATAAAAAAGATTAAGCAAAACAGGATTACTTGCTTCCACAGTAAATTGTACATACTCCTAGACTAAGTGTTTTTAAATAAGTTTGAGTAAATCCTGCTTCATTCATTATGTTTAAAAATTGTTGACCCTCTGGAAAGGCTTGAACACTATTATTCAAATATAGGTATGCTTCTTTATTTCCTGAAAAAATGCTACCAAAGCTTGGCATTATTTTATTCATATAAAAATGATAAAACCCTTTAAATCCTTTTTTTGTTGGTTTGCTACATTCAAGCACCACAAATTTTCCTCTTGGTTTTAAAACTCTTAAAATTTCTTTCAATCCTTTTTCAAGATTTTCAAAGTTTCTTACACCAAAAGCAACAGTAATAGCATCAAAATAATTGTCTTCAAAAGCAATTGCTTCGCTATCGCCAATTTGTAAATCAATAATGCGTTGAAGATTTAGTTTGGCAATTTTTTCTTTGCCTAAATTCAACATTCCTTCACTAATATCTATGCCAACTATTTTATTAGGATGCAACATTTTGTTGGCTAAAAGAGCTACATCAGCAGTTCCAGTGGCAACATCTAAAATCACCTTAGGGCGAATAGAACTAATTTCACTAATTGCCTTTTTTCTCCAGCCAATATCAATTCCTGCACTCATAAACCGGTTTAAAAAATCGTAGCGATGTGCTATATTATTAAACATTTCTGCTACCTGATTCTTCTTTGATAAACTACTTGCCTCATTAGGCACAACCATATCGTGGGCGTATTTTGCCATAGCAGCAAAGATATTGGTATGTGTGTTTGTAGCTTGATTTTTCGTTGTTTTTTGATCGTTTTAACATTTTAGAAACACTTTTTTTCTTGATTTCAAAAATGAAATTGATTTTGCAACAGCAATATAAAATTTATTGCCAATGCTATCTAAACCATTTTACTTATTTTGCTGAACTTTTTAGCAATGGTTAAAGTGTAATATGCAGCTATCAATTATCATCGTAAACTATAATGTAAAATATTTTTTAGAACAATGTTTATTCAGTGTTCAAAAAGCTATTGCAGGTATTGAAGCTGAGGTTTTTGTTGTAGATAATGCCAGCAATGATGCAAGTGTAGAATATTTGCAACCAATTTTCCCTAGAATAAAATTTATTGCCAGCAAAACCAATGATGGTTTTGCAAAAGCAAACAATAAAGCACTTGACAAATGCAAGGGAGATTATGTGGTGTTTTTAAATCCAGATACAATAGTTCCAGAGAATTGTTTTAAAAATTGTATCAACTTTTTTAAACAACATCAAGATTGTGGGGCATTGGGTGTTCAAATGATTGATGGAAGCGGTAATTTTTTGCCAGAAAGTAAGCGTTCTTTTCCATCTTTATCAGCTGCATTTTACAAACTAACAGGCTTATCATTAATTTTCCCAACATCAAAACGATTTAATAAATATGCTTTAGGGAATTTGGCAAAAGATGAGGATTTTGAAGTTGATGTTTTAGCTGGAGCTTTTATGATGTTGAGTAAAGATGTTGTGGAAAAAACCAAAGGATTTGATGAAACTTTTTTTATGTATGGAGAGGACATTGATTTAAGTTATCGTGTTCAACAAGCTGGGTATAAAAATTATTATTTTGGCAAACAAACTATCATTCATTTTAAAGGAGAAAGCACCAAACGTGGAAGCCTGAATTATGTTAAAATGTTTTATAATGCAATGAGCATTTTTGTAAAAAAACATTACAGTGGCAGCAAAGCAACTTTCTTTTCATCAGTTATCAATGTAGCCATTTGGTTTAGGGCAATTGTAAGTTTATTTCAACACATTTTAAATAAATCTGGATTACTTTTATTTGATGCATTAGTTGTATTTTTTAGTATGTATTTTACCAATGAGTTTTGGATACACATACTGCGAAGTGGTAGAACTTTTGATGGACCTTTAACACAATATTCTATTCCAATTTTTACTGGTGTATTTATTTTAGGGGCTTTGCTTAGTGGTATTTATGATAGTCTTTACAAACCTTTAAAAGCATTGGTTGCATCTGCATCTGCTGTAGTTGTATTATTAGCTTTTTATTCTTTACTACCTGAAAATTATAGATTTTCAAGAGGTGTTGTTGTTAGTGGTGGAATTGCATCTGGCTTAATGGTAACCTTAATGAGATGGGTATTTATAAGGTTAGGTTGGATTAAAGATGATTTTGATAAATTTAAGCAAACAGTAGTTGTTGGTACACAAGCAGATTATGTGCAAGTATTGCAACTAATGCAAAAAGCAGATATTGATGAAAGGCTTTTAGGACGAGTTTCTGTGAATAATGGAGAAGAAAATATTGTTGGAAATATTAGCAATTTAAATACACTCATAAAAACAGTTGGCATTAATGAAGTTATTTTTTGCGAAGGAACTTTATCATTTGCAGAGATTATAGAGCAAATAATAAACCTACATAAACTACACATTAGCTTTCGTTTTCATTCAAAAAAAAGTCATTGCATTGTTGGTAGCGATTCTAAAACATCTACAGGTGAAACATTAACAGCTGATGGACACTTTGCATTGTCAAACCCTTATCAGCAAAGGATGAAACGAATGTTGGATGTTTGGGTTTCCCTAATCATTTTGGTAACATTTCCTTTACAATTTTTATTTATAAATAAAGCTAGTAATGCAATTAAGAATGCTTGGTTAAATATTATTGGCAAAAGAACTTGGGTTGGTTATTCATCTTTTCAAAATACATTGCCACTTATTCCTTCAGGCATTTTAACACCAAGTGGCTACCCAAATAATGGCAAGTTTGAAGTGAGTATTGCTGTACTTAAAAAAACAGATATCTTGTATGCAAGAGAATATGATTGGATGCAAGATTTAAAAATAATAATTAATAATTATCGAGAATTGGGAGCATAATTTTTTTATACTAAATCTCTTAAAACTATAAAATAAATTGAATGAAATATTGTTGGATTTTAATAACAAGTTTTTTCGCCATAATGAACGTTACTGGCCAAAACAAAAATGCTTATTGGCAGCAACAGGTCAATTATAATATTGCTGTTTCTTTAAATGATAAAGACCACTCTATTGATGCTATTGAAAAAATTACTTACACAAATAATTCACCAGACACACTTAAATTTATTTGGTTTCATATTTGGCAAAATGCTTATAAAAATGACAAGACCGCTTTTAGTGAGCAACTATTGATAAATGGGAGAACCGATTTTTATTTTAGTGATGAAAAAGAAAAAGGATATACGAATAAATTAGATTTTAAAGTTGATGATGTAAACGCAAAAATTGAACTCCATCCACAACACATAGATATCGTAAAACTATTGCTACCAAAAGCTTTACCCCCCTATCAAAGCATAATAATAGAAACACCATTTCACTCAAAATTGCCAAAGAATTTTTCTCGTGGTGGACACATTGAAAATGATTATCAGTTAACACAATGGTATCCTAAACCAGCAGTATATGATGCTAAAGGTTGGCACGAAATACCATATTTAGATCAAGGGGAATTTTATAGTGAATTTGGAATTTTTGAAGTGAGTATTACAGTACCAAATGAATATTTAGTTGCTGCTACTGGTGAACTTCAAACTGTAGAAGAATTACAAAAATTAAAGCAGTTAGGCAGAATGCCTTTTATAAAGCAACCTAATTATTTAATTGAAGATGTTGTACCTGATAAAAAGACTTTTCTTGCAGCAAAACCTATCAAGAAAAGCAAAACCATAGAAACTAAAACTATAAAAAGCATAGGCACAAAAACACTCATTTATAAACAAGATAATGTGCACGACTTTGCTTGGTTTGCTAGCAAAAATTTCTTGGTTCAATATGATACTTTGAAATTAAATAACAAAGTCGTTGATTGTTTTTCTTTCACTTCAAAAGTCAAAGAAAATCGAAGTAAAAATAATATTCGTCACATCAAACAAACCCTAAAAAATTATAGCAACTGGATTGGAGAATATCCCTACAACATAGCAATAGTAGTAGTTGGAAAGCAAGATAAGGAAGATGGAATGGAATATCCTACAATTACCTACATCAATATTCAAGATAGTTCTTCGTCGATGAGTGATTTAATTTCTCATGAACTTGGGCATAACTGGTTTTATGGAATATTGGCAAGTAATGAAAGAGAGCATCCTTGGATGGATGAAGGAATGAATAGCTATTATGACAATAGACTTATTGATGAAAGTAGAATTACTGACCCAAAAGTTTTAGAAAAGCTTCCAAAAAAATATCAAAACACTTCCAAAAAAAATGAGGATGACCCATTAGAAATGTTTTTTAATACACTAATTGGTATAGATAAAAATATTCCAATTGATACAGTTGCAGCTGCGTATCCAAAAGATGATTATGGTTTAATTGTTTATGAAAAAGCTGCATATTGGATGAAACAATTGGAAATAAATTTGGGTAAAAATGCATTTGATAGTGCAATGAAAACATACTATCAACAATGGAAATTTAAACATCCAAGCCCACAAGATTTTAAAAGCACAATAGAAAAAATATCAGGAAAAAATATAGATGTATTGTTTGCTAAACTATACAATGATCAACCTTTTCATCCTGCACAGGCAAAGAGAATAAAAGCTGCTTTCTTCTTTCCAACAACTGAAACAAACAAGTATAATCATATATCATTATTACCTACTGCAACCTATAATTTTTATGATGGAATCCGCTTGGGTATTGCCATACACAACTATCAATTACCATTGCCTAAGTTTCAATTTATAGCAAATCCAAGCTATGGAACAACAAGTGGTAAATTCAATTTCTTTGGCCGTGCATCTTATAATATCTACAAAAAGAAATCTTGGTTAGAACTCTCAGTAAGTTATCAAAACTATACCTACAATAGCTTTAAATCTGATGTAGGAAGCAAGTACAACTTAAATATCGCACGTTTTGTTCCTTCAGTTAAGTACACACTTTATAAAAATGATATTCGCTCAACAGAAAGAACTGTTATTGGTTTTAAAACATTTTATCTTAATGAACAGAGCTTAAACTTTGGTGCAAATGATGTGATTACAACACCATCAACAAAATCATATATCAACAGATTATACATCAGCAAATTTGATAACAGAATTTTATATCCTTACAATATTAACCTTACTGTTGATCAAGGAAAAGATTTTGTGAGAGCAGCTTTCACAACAAAACAATTTTTTAATTATGCCAAAACTAAAGGTGGAATTGAAGCTAGATTTTTTGCAGGGAAATTCTTTTACCTAAACGGCAAAACAGTTTTAAAACAATATAATAACGATAAATATCATTTGAATTTGAGTGGCCCAAAAGGTTATGAAGATTATACTTACAGTGATTATTTTATTGGTCGTGGAGAGTTTGAAGGCTGGCGTAATCAGCAAATTATGGAGCGTGATGGTTTCTTTAAAGTAAGAACAGATTATTTAGGAAGCAAGATTGGCAAAACTGACGATTGGTTGTTGGCTTTGAATTTGAATATTGATTGCCCTGGATTCCCTACTGTTAAAGCATTTGCAGATATTGGTACTTATGCAGAAGCTTGGAACGACAATCCTGCAACTGGCAGATTTTTGTTTGATGCTGGTTTGCAATTAAGCTTGTTAAAGAACGCTGTAAATATCTATTTCCCAATTTTAAATAGCAAGGTATATAGAGATTATAATCAATCAATTTTAACCAAAAAAATATTCTCAAAATCTATTAGCTTTAGCATTAATCTTCAAAGCTTACATTTCAATAAATTAAATAGAGATATACCTCTATAATTTAAAATTATGCAACAAGATATCACACTTAATCAAGCACAACAACAAGTTGACGAATGGATTAAAATCATTGGTGTACGCTATTTTAATGAGTTAACTAATCTTGGAATATTAGTAGAAGAAGTTGGTGAACTATCAAGATTAATGGTAAGAAAATTTGGTGAACAATCTTTTAAAAACAACGAAGCAGAAAAAGAGTTAGGAGATGAAATGGCAGATGTTTTATGGGTATTAATTTGTCTTGCAAATCAAACAGGGGTTAATTTAACTGATGCTTTGCAAAAAAATTTTGAAAAGAAAACTTCACGAGATATAACACGTCATATTGAAAACGACAAACTAAAATAAGTCATTTATTTTCTCAGTGAAACACTAGCAATTACAAACGTATCAAGGGTTTGATAACGTGTTGCAGCATTTATAAACTTAGCTTCTAATTCTGTTATATGGAAGTATGAAAAACTTTTTAATGTCTTCACATTAAAGCTATCCCCATTAATTTTTTCAATTTCCTTTTTTGGTGTAAATACAAAAGCAATGCTATCTTTTTTTAACAATGGCATCAAATCGTTATCTCTTTTAATTAATGTATTTCCATAAAAATCAAAAGAAAATTCATTGCATCTAAACATTGTAACTGTTTTGTTTGGTAGATTCTTTTGTTGCCATTTACCAGCTATCATTCCTGCTTGATATTTCATTAAATTAGGATAAAATGAAAGGTTTAAAAACAGAGCCAATAAACTACTAAAGCATAAAGCTTTTATTACAATTGCATCAAGAGATTTGTCTTTTATTTTCTTGATAAAAAATTGTGTAACAACTATTGCAAATATTAGTGGAATCCAAATATTATCTAATTTATAAAACACAGCCAGAATTCCAATGAAACTAATTAAAATAAAGAAAGTAAAATGTTGTACATAATTTAAAATTTTTAATTCTTTTAGGTTTGATGCAGCTTCTAATAAATATCTAGCTACAATAATTGATAATAATGGAAAGATGATGACTATATAGTGTGGCAACTGAAATTTAGAAACAGAGAACATTATAAAAGTCAATAATGCACTTGCATTAACTATTAAAGTTGGGCTTGCATTATTAGGCTTAAAGTTTTTCATTCTCTTAAACACATCTATAAAAAGATAAACCGCCCAAGGCAAAAATGCCCATAAAGTTGTATGAATAAAAAAGAATTTATCTCCACTGCCTTGTATGGGTCCTGTGTTAAAAAACCTTCCAAACTGACTATCCCAAAAAAAGAATTTGATACCAGAAACATTTGTATTTCCAAAAACAATTTTCTCTGGATGAATATCAAATTGCTGATAAAGACAATATATTTCTGGAATTATAAATACAAAGGTTAGTATTAATAATAGATACCATTTAGGGTTTATAAACTCCTTCCATTGTTTAGATAAAATCCAATAAACAATAAAACCAGATGCTATTGTTACTAATACAAATATGCCTTTTGTCATCAGTGCAAAAGCTGCAAACAAAGCAGCAGCAACAATATGTTTAAACCATTTGCTGTATTGCATTGCACAATAGAAATGATACATTGCAGCTACAATAAATGCAGTTAAATACCCTTCTGCTCTAACATCAAAGTTGCAAAGAATAATATGCAATGATGTAGCATAAATCAGTGTAGCAAGTTGTGCAATTTCTTTTGAATAGATTTTAAAAGATAGTTTATAGGTGTGCAGCACACCAACTAAAAAACATATAAAAGAAGGTAGTTTATATGCAAATGCACTAATGCCAAATATCTTAAAACTTATAGCCGATAACCAAAATGGAAAATGTGGTTTATCTAGCCAATCTCCACCATAAGCATATAAATTTACCCAATCATTTTTGATAACAATATTCTTAGCAATACTGGAATATAAAGCACCATCAGGTTCTAATATATCATTAAATAATCCTGTAACATTTGCTGCAAGTGCAATAACAAGCAAAATGAGAAAATGACGAGAAAATGTATAAGTTTTTTGTTGCTGCATTAACTGCAATATTAAATTGAAATATTGCTAATAAAAAAGCGAGTGTAAAACACTCGCTTTTTTA
>JANYEB010000219.1 GCA_025363355.1 Chitinophagaceae bacterium
CGATTGTCAATGAAAATAATAAGTCTTTTATTGATTTGTTTTTTGTCATACCCAACGAGTGATTTTTATTTTTCTAAGGTGACGCCCAACGAAAAAGGCTTGGCGAAGGTGGGGGATTTCGAGTTCCGTCTGCCCACAACTGCTGCTGAATTTTGTTTTGTTGTTAATGTTTACTACTTCTGCTTGGCTTTATTCGTCAAGCCCGAACTGAAGTTGAATAGCGAAATGATGTTGATGTGCGTTCCGTCAAGCCCCACTTTTGCCAAACCCTATGTTAGCTGCTGTGTTTCTTACTCTGTCGTTCTACTCCATTGGACAATAGATATTCTACTGTTGATGTTTACTACTTGCAGCCTCTTTGCAAAGGCTGGCTCTCGGTTTTTAGCCTTTGCAATGTGGCTGCAACTGCTGATTTGCATTCATCTGCCCCACACTCGAGTTTAGTACCTTGTCTGCTTGGCAACACTTGTCGAACCTTGGTAAACAATGTTTGTTTTGTTTGTTACAGTAGCTATTTTTATAAAAACAATGAGAGTTTTCTCTAATACAGTGCTTGTTTTGTCTGCAACAAGACAAGTTTTGTTGGTAACAGTCTAAGTTTTGTTAACAACAAGACGAGTTTTCTCTAATACAGTGCTTGTTTTGTCTGCTACAATATAAGTTTTGTGGGCAACAAGCAAAATTTTGTCAACAACGTTGGTTAGTCCTTTAAGTCAGTCGATGAACTTTTATTTTTTGCGTGGTAGTTTGCGAAATGCTAAGCCTGAAATTTGTTTGTATCTGGCACTTGTTGCACCGAAAGCTCCTTTGGCATATAGTTTTATACCAAGTGCAACATCTACCATTCCTGTTTTTTCTCCATATAAAGCAACGTCTCTTTCATCAAGTTTGTTATTGTAAGGAACAAAGCCTTTTATTACATCTTTATTAGCTTTGTCTAACTGGTCGTGATAAGTTTTAATGGCTGCTACCTTTAAATCAGTTTCATTAGGGTTATAGTCTGTGCAAAGTTCTACCCAAGCTCGTAGGTCGTCTATATGTTTTACATTATTATCGAAACTTAATTGACTTGCTGAAACGCTTTTGCCCTTTGGTGCTTCTCCTTCAACTGCTGGTGTATCACCTTTTTTGGGTGTGGCTCTTCTGCCTTGAATTTTTCTATTAATTTCTAATGCACCTGCTTTGGTTTCTTTTGGAATGTCTAATGCGATGAAACTGTTGTAGACCCTTGTAGCAAAAGGTTGCAAAGGATTGAAAATAATTTGTCTTTTGTCTATTAAATCGTTAATCTTTTTTTCTTCGTCTCTTGATTCTTTTTCTACTTTTTCGCAGAGTGGGTATTGAGCTTTAATAGCTGCTAATTTGTGTAAAAGGTTTGTTGGTTTGTAGTCTGTTCCCCAACCATCAACAAAATCTATTAGTGCTAAAAAATTGCTTACGTTTTTAGTATGCCCTGTTTCGTTTACTGATTTTGCCATATAATTATTTTTGGTGAAATGATGTGTCAAAATTAAAGGGGAAACAATTAATAAAAAACAAGGCTGCAATATTTTTTTGCAGCCTTGTTAATTTGTTGTTGATTATTGAATAATCAATTTTTGAGTTTCTGTTTTGCCTGTTACAGAATTTGTTATTTGAACTGTGTAAATACCTGTTGCTAAAGTTTGAGTAATATTAATATGTTGTGTGCCACTAATTGTATTTTGTTGAATTATGGTTTTGCCAAACATATCTAAAACTTTTATAGTATTGATGCCTTTTGTTGAAGCAGGGAATTTAATACTGAAATTATCTTTAGCAGGGTTAGGATAAATACTGATAGCATTTACTCCAAATTTTGCTGTTGCCATATCAACTTTTTTAATTCCTCTTGCCAAATTGTTGCCACAAGCATAAGAAAAATGTTCGTCTAATTGTGTAACGTAGTTGTACAAACTGCGTGCAGCAAAAATGATTTCACCATTAGTTTGAGGGCAAAGATTTGCTAATCCATATAAGTCGCTAATCTCGGTATTTGTGAATGTACCACCATTTAAGTATTTAATAAAGAAGTTATAATACTGCAAACAATTTAACTCTAACTGCGTTGTAGGCAACCAATTATTAATTAGTGTTTGTGCAGTTGTTACGTCATAATTAGATAATGCACTATTGATTTGTTCAATTGTTTCTAAGCCACTTTGTTGTTGTGCTAAAAAGAATGATTGCAAAGTTGTTGAGTTGTTTAGCAAATCAGTATTTTCTCTTAATCGTTGATACAACTCTTGGTGCAATACATTTACAATAGCTGCTGCATCTGTACCAAAAATGTTTAAATTATCAGTTGCAGTATTTTCAGCTAATTGCTCCTCTGTTCCTGTGGTTACATATTGGAAAGTTTGCAGTTCTTTATAGTCGTTGTTACCGAAAACTTCAATAGTATATACCCCTTGAGATAAAGTAGAAACGTCTAAGTTAGTTACTTGTGTTGCAATATTATCTGCTTGCAGAACTTTAGTTCCATCTTGGTTATAAATATTAACAGATTGTACTTGTTCTGCTTGTAATGCTGTTGCATCAAAAAATAATCTTGCTATTTCATCAGAGGTGGTTTGATTTAAGCCAATAGTTAGTGTATTAGCAAGTGAAGGATGTTTAGAAATAACAAAACGATTTGGATTTGCAAATCTGCCATTCGCTGACATAGAGAAAAATAATAACGTTCTATTGTCGAAACAAGCACCATTATTATTATTTGAAATTTTGAACGTATAAGGAATGCCACCTGTGTATAAGCCCAAATTAAACATTAAAGTTGTGCCAGAGAAATAACTTGTAGTACCCGTTGACCAATAAGTTGGTTGAGGATTAACGCTAACAGTTGCCCCTTTTAAATCTCCAAGACCTACATAGACCATACAGCCTTGATGTACAAAAACTGGTGCTGCATTACTGATAATTGATCCTGAAAGAGCATTGTGATTTACATTATAATATGAACAAGCTTCTTGCGAATAGTTGAATGATTTATTTATGCTTGTTTCGTTGTCATTTGAAATTTGTTTGGCAATTTTATAAGGTGCAGGGCAGCTTGATAATCCTGTTATTGATGCGTATAAATTTACAGTTGTACCATAGTATTTATTGTTTGTTACCGTAACTTGATTTGTTGCTGGCGTATTTTGACTTAACGTAAAAGTAGGTGCATTAACTACACTCCAAGCAACTGTTGCACCACTTGGTAAGCCAGGCACAGTATAAATTTCGGAATTGCACGTAACTGGACGACCTGAAATTGAGTAGTTATATGTTGGCGTAATAATACTTGACCCACAATTATACGTGGCAACCGAAATGCCGTTTACCAAAACATTTACACTAACATCACTAATATTTGCTGCTGTTGTTGAAGTTGTGAGAGTGAGTGTATTTGTACTTGTTGTAATTGTTGTAGGTGCATTGCCAGTTCCATATTGCCAACCATTGTTGTTGCCTAAAGTCCATACATAAGATAAAGTACAATAGTCTGCATTAACAACAGCTACAGAAAAAGTTTGTGTTTTTGCTTGCCCACAATTGACCTCAAATTTCTCTGGGCTGAATGTGAAAGTTGATGCTGATTTGCTAACATTACAAGTTTGGGTGGATGTTACAACTCCATTAACTAAAATATCCACAACGATATTCCCATAACTTGAAAGGTTAGGAGTATTGGTTACTGGAATTGAATTTGTTGTTGTTGTAAAATTGCCAGTATTACTACCACTAGACCAACCTGTACCAAGTTTCCAGTTGTACGTTACAGTGCCAGTAGTTGTGCCAGATTGATTAACTAATAAATTTTGTGTAACAGTTTGGCAAGGTGCTATAGCAATGGATGTTGGTGAAATTGAAAATGAAAGCGGAGGTGGTGTTTCGGTGATTGTGATTTTGCTAATCGTTAAAACATCGAGTGATAAATTTGCATCACCACCTGTTGCCCAAACTAAAAGAGATGATAGATTAGTGGTGCTTGGAATTGAAAAGGTATTACTGCTGTAAGTTGTAGATTGTGTGCTCTGCAATAAAGCAGTTAAACTTGTTAAACCATTAGCACTATATGTCCAAACATTTTGATCTGGAATACAAGAAGTATTACTGTTAGTAGGATATTGATTCATATCTGTTGGCACTTGAGCTTTAATAGTAAATCCTGTATTGTTTGCTTCTGCGGTTATAGAATACGAATATGTGTAGTTAGGTTTAAAATCATAGTTTATAATGAACGCTGTGGCATTGTTTGTAGTGCTTGATGTAACTTTTGGAGTTGTTGAGAGCTGAATACCTAAATTACTACTAAAAAGAACACCCCCAGCGTGAGAGTAATGAATTACGTTGTTGACCTTTACAACTGGTGGAAAAAATACATTACATCGCGAGGGATCTAAATTATTACTATTGAGATAATCAATAGTTGTCGTAGTTTGTGAAAATGCCGAAATAGAATAAACTAATGGTGCTATTAGAAGCATTACTGTATTAATTATTTTTTTCATATTTTGATTTTTGATGAGGTGAAATTTTATAAATGTTATTCCAATAAACTTAAAAATTGTATAGTCCCTAGCAAATGGTTAATTATTTTTCTTTTTCTAAATGAATTTGGAAACCGATTGACGCAAATAACGTCCTGACATCTGTTAGCGTTGTACTTGGAGTAGTGTATATTTGGTAGTTTAATGTTAGTTCTAATCCTACACTAGAATTGAGAAAAATAACGGGTCCAGCAGATATTGTAAAAAAATTATCGTCTTCATTTAAATTACTTGTATACCCTAAATGTTTCTGATATAAATAGGAAACTTCACTTAGAATGTTAACTCTATTTTCTAAGCCTAAAAAATAATATCGTGCAAAAGGACCTATTTTAATTGTATTTTCTTTTAAAGCTGTGTAACCATTGTCTATATTACTCCATCCAAAATCTGATTTTAAGCCACTGCATAGTTTATTAGAAAAAAAATAACCAATATTAGGTGCAATATTCAAATTAGTACTTTTAACAGATTTTCCAAAACTATTATAAGTTTGTTTAGAGTAAATTCCACTCCCCCCAACCATCCAGTTTCCTTTAGTTATTTGTGAGTTAGCAGAAGTAGCAATAAGAAGCGAAAAGAGAATGATAAGATTTTTTTTGTTCATTGTATACAAGTTTTTTTATTGATTATATTTAATAGGCAAAAAGGGTTGGGGGACTTCCATCACTTTCTGAAAGCAATTGCTTATGTGTGTGATGTTGTAAAAATAATGATTTTATTAAATGGATGATGTTTAGGCATGGGTGGTTGTTGAGGTTGATTTTATTGATGAAATTTTGCAAAAAGTTGATAGTAATTCTGCTGCTTTTTGCGTTGTAGGGTTGTATATATTGCAAATAGCCTGTATTATACGTGAGCCAAGTTTTTATTTTTCTCATAGCTGTTCGTTTTGAGGTGTGCTAATAGGGTTACACGATAACGAAACGAACATAAGAAAAAGTAGAATACCCATTTGGGTACTTTTTTAAATTTGCTATAACACAACAGTGTAAAGGGTTTTAAGGAATAATATACTTCAATATAAATTAGTCAAAAACTAAAGTAGGTGCAGGTTGATAAATACGAATAAACTTTATAATGCCCAAATTAATTGAAACATTGATTAAATCGGTATGAGTTTTTGCTTTTAAAGTATTTAGTAAACTGTGGCAATATTTTTTAATAGTCCATTCACTTTTATTCATTACTTCTGCAATTTCCTTTCTATTAAACCCTGCTGCATTTAATTGTAAATACCTAATTTCCTTGCTGTTTAAATAGTTGCAATTTTTGAGAATTAATTGTGTTGTACTTTGTCTGTTTATAAAACGTTCCCCAGTATCATCAAGCATTTTATCTATAAAGCCATTATTGGTTGTTGCTATTTGCATTAAAGCATTTTCAAAAATATTTTCATCATTATAGGCTTGTGAAGCAAGAGCTTTATTGATAATCAATTTTGATAAAAAAGCATCACCACCTTCTGTAAAAAATTCGCCTACAACAATGCCGTCTGTATGTGCTGAAAAGCCAATTATTTTAATTTGAGGAAATAACCATTTGCAAATAATTGTTGCTAATAAGCCATCGCAATTTGGCATTTGCATATCCATTAAAATTAATGTTGGTTGCTTTTTAGGATTTCTTATTAATTGTAATATTAAATCTCTACCACTTGTAGCTTTAATTGAGACTTCAAAACTTTTAGTTGATGATATTGCATCTGTTATTCTTTTTCTGTGTTCTTCTATGTCCTCTGCAAATGCAATTTTGAGTTTGGTTGATTTCATAAAACGCTTGATATTAGGATGTTGTAGTAATGAAAAAACGTGATATTTTTATTATTATTGTGTGTGGGTGGTGGTGGGCATAGGTGTTGGGGGGTGTAGTGTTGCCCAATGTCTTTGCACTACTGCTCAATTGAAATACTGCTGCTGGCAAGAAGCGTAGATGTTAAGGCTCTTTTGCAATGTTTTCAGAGCCTTGATTACAGCAATTTCGCATAAGGAAACCGAAGCAGAGCCAACATTGCAAATGTGCCTTAACGAAGCGTTGGCTGTCGATGTTTTGTACTATCGTTCAAGAGAGTTACGTCAGCCCCATAGCAGTCAAACAACATAGCAGCTAACGAAAAAGGCTTGGCGTTTGTTGGGGAAATAGCGTTCCGTCAGCCCATAACCGAAGTTGATAATTGCAATATTGCTGATGTTTTATTCATAAGCCAAATTTATAACGTCCAGCCCGAAATGAAGCACAATAATGAACAAATGTTGAGGCAATATTCGTCAAGCCCCAATAATGCCAAACCAAATGTTGGCTGCTGCCCAAGTCTTACAAATATTTGGTCTTTGCTAAACTGTCAAAGTTTAATGCTTTGATGTAAATAGTCTTTGCTAAACTGTCAAAGTTTAATGCTTTGATGTAAATGGTCTTTGCTAAGCCGTCAAAGT
>JANYEB010000250.1 GCA_025363355.1 Chitinophagaceae bacterium
GCATTGCTAAAGTTGCAGATGGTGAACCACTTGCTGGTTGAATATTCCAAGTTCTTTGAACAGCATCTGTTGATGGAGTAATTCCTGCAATTGCAGTAGTATTAACTCTTGCAGTAAAGTTAACTGAATTACTTGCGTTTGTTACTGTTACTGGATTATAAGAAGTTGTATTTGGACCAACAGGGAAAGTAACACTACTTGTTCTTCCACCAGTTCCAATATTTTGAATGGTTAAACCTCCAGCTATTGATGGCGTTCCACTAGCATCGCAAGTTGCAATATAGCTTGTAGATGCAACACCAAAACTTGGTCCAGAAATAGATGAAGTAGAACCAGTCATTACAACTGAATTACCATTTGTTCTTAGTTTGCCACTTGTTAATGTTAACACACCACCTACAGGTAGATCTGTTAATAATCTTGCTCCATTGCTATTATTTAAAGTAACGTTTACATTGTTTGTGAAACCAATTGTGCTAATATCTTGACTAGATGTACCAGTAAATGAAATTGTGCCTGTTGTTGATGTATTTCCTTTACCCATCACCCCAGCTGTGTGAGATAAATTTCCAAGAATATTAAGATTACCTATTCCTGAACCATTAGTTGAAGACGTTGTGTAAAGAGTATCAGTAGCACCATTAATAGTTGCATTACCATTTATTGTTAAGGTATTTGTTCCAGATGCTTGGCTAGCTCCTGCTCCTGCAAGATCATATCTACCTGCATTCATAACAAAGTTACCTTGTACAGTTAATGCTCGTCCAGTTCCACCTGTCCCATGAGCAATAATACCTGTACCAGTAGAAACGACTGTTAAGTTTCCTGTAATAGTGTATGGTGTAGCGTTGATAATATTTGCAACACCAATTTGGTTTGGAATATCCCAAACCACATTACCATTATGTGTAGTAGCACTTGTTACTGTTGATGGTAATCTTGGAGCAGTGTTACCAGTTATATATAATGTAGAACCAGCTGCACCAATGCCACTTGTAAAATTTACAGTAGTAAAAGTTAAAGCTGTATTTCCACCATAATAAAGCACTTTAAATGTTCCACCTGCTGCTACTGTCATAGAACCACTACCTGTGTTAAAAGCAACAACAGTTGTTTTATATGAGTTTTGGAAAGTACCATTTACTGTTAATACTTTAGCTGATGTAGAAGCCATAGAACTATTTGAATCTAAAGCTAAAGTGCTACCCACAGGAACTGTAAAGCTATTGCTCATAGTTAAAGTTCCAGCAACAGATAAAGTTCCAGCAGCTGTTGATTTTCCATCAATACCAGTAACAGTTAAACTGTTGTATGCAAAAGCAGGAATCGCTTGAGATGTTGAAGTTCCATTTAAAACAATGGTACCACTTGTTGCACTAAATCCTGAGCCTGGCGTAAATGTGCCTGAAATATTTGTTGTTCCAGCAAAAGTTCTTGTACCACTTCCACTTAAAGTTAAATTAGAATAGCTTGTTGTTGTTGTTACAACTTGAGTAATTGCAGTTCCACCATAATCAACAGTACTTCCTGTTGCTAAAGTTCCAAAAGTTGGAATAGTAGCAGTTTGTAATTGAAGCGTTGCATTATTTGCTATGTCAACTACAGTTGCTGTAAATGCTTGTGTTGCTGCAAATGTTACAGCATTTGTTCCATCGCCAAGTTCTACTTTGCTACCAGCACCTTGCACATCCCAAGCACCAGTCATAGTTGCACCAGTGTTATATAAGTTAAACGTTTGTCCAGCATCTGTAAAATTAGCAGGCTGTGTTCCACCTATTCCATTGGTATTTGTACTCCAATTTAAAACATTATCAACATTTGAATTTGCTTTATTGTAAAAAACTGCAGCACTTGCTATGGATGTGTTTGATGCAGGAGTTGCACTAGCACAACCATTAGTTGAATAACCAACTGTAACAGTTTTGCTACCAGCAGTTAGCCAAGAAATAACAGCAGAATTACTTGTTGCATCTCCTCCTGAAACTAAAGTATAATTTACATTAACTGTTCCGGGAATTGTCCAAACGTAACTAGACTGCCCAGATTGAGTTGTATAAGTTTGATTGGTATTTATTGAAACCGTACTAGTTGGAATTGTTGTAAATGTTGGCGTTGGCAAGGCATTCACAGTAATTAAACCACTTGGATTACTTACAACAGTACAGCCCACACCAGCACTAACGCTACAATAATAGTACAATGCACTTGCACTTGTTATTGAAGGAGTATAAGATGAACTTGTAGCACCACTTAATAAAGTACCACCACTATTGCTATTACTAGCATTGCTGTACCATTGATAACTTGTGGCTCCAGTTGCAACTACACTTAAAGCAGTTAAACTACTACCATTAACACAAGTTGTTTGAGTACCTGTTGAAGGTTGTGTGTTAATTGTTGGCGTAGTACAAGTCAATGTTGCAGATTGTCTCGATGAATTACCACTTGCAAACTCATCAACTGTATATTGAGAAGCTGCACGAACACGATAATAGTAAGTACCTCCACCTAAACCAGTTACACTTAAACTATCTTTAGTTTGTCCTGATACATATAAATTGTTATACCCAGATACTAAAGCTGTAAATCCTGTGTCAGTTGCTACATCTACTCTGTAACCAGTTACTCCTGTTACAGCAGTCCATTTTGCAGTGAAACTAGTGTTGCCAATGCTGGTAGCAGCATTGCTTGTAGGTGTTGTTGGAATTGGATCTACCAAAAAATTATCGTAACTATGAGAACCAGTACCACCAGCATTTCTTATTGCAAAATTACTGATAGCTTGCGTAGCAGCTGTAGCAGCAATTTCGTCTTGTTCTTTTGTAGTACCTACCCAAATATCATATTTATCATCTCCTACTGTTTCATAAGTACCATTTGGTGCCTTATAAGTTAAAGTGGCACCACTATTATTAACAACCCATAAAATAGTTTTTTGAGTGTTGTAAGAACCGCCAGTACTATTAATTCTGAATGCACCTGGAGTTCCCGACGTTACAATGCCTAAATTAAATGTTGAGTGATTATTTGAAGGTGTAGTATTCGTGTTTGTATACCCATTACCTACATATAGTACTGTTGAGTTTGACGATGTGCCACTAGCTGTTGGAACAGCATAGTCAAATCGCATCATTAGTGATGTGGCAGTAAAAACTGTATTTCTAGTTGCTAACAATGTACCAGTACCTGGTCGTGTTAAATTCAAAGTTCCACCACTAACCCCAATTGTTGCAGTCGCAGCAGTTGAATTTAAAAAAGTAAGTTGAGCATTTGTTGCAGAAGTACTATTTACATAGTACCCATTCGCCATTGCTCTTGTGTTAAATGTAGCAGAATCTACTGCAAACTGCTGCTGATAAATTTGTGCATTTGCACTAAAAACCGAGAGTAGCGTAATCATTAATACGCTTAGAATTTTGGTAATTCTTGTTTTCATATATGTGTTTTTTGTTAGAGAATACAATGTAGAGGATGCATTACTGCATAAAAAGAGGTGCTTTGTTATCATATTGTAGCATTAGAATTTTTTTAATAATTCTTTTAAATCGTTTTGTGAAATTAGATTCAATACCCATCTTCTTAAGTTCAAAATGTGCAATCGCAGCCGAGAACGTTTGCATTTCAAAAAAATTGCACAAAAGATAAATTTATTTTCCACCCACTTTTAAAAGCTAAAATACATCAACAATATATCATTATAAAAAGCTTAGTAGACATTATAAATTTTCTAGTTATAGGTAAATGAAAGACTACAAAATGCCATAAAGACATAAAATATTTTTAACTTGACTTCGATAGAAACCTATACTCAGATAAACAATTCAAAAAAAAACTGATTTGCTATTACAATTTATAATAATTCAAAAAACAATCAATATTATTGCTAAGTTTTTTCGTAATTAATATGTTTTTTGAAGTTGATTTACTTATATTTTTTAACTACAAAAAATAGTTTTTATAATTTTAAATAATATATTATAAAACAATAATTTAAACATATTATATAACAATAAATACTAATTAATAAATACCACTAATTCATCCAAATTTTTCTTCTTTTAACTTGAGTTTTTATATACACAATATAATAATATGAAATACATTGATAATCACTACTTTTTAAATTATAATTATTTTAAATTATTAATAAAATATAATACCGTCGCTTTATTGCCAAATAAAGAGTATTCAAAAGGTTGGTTTACTAATAAATGTACTATTGTCGGAGCCAATGGAATTATAAATCTATCAGTCCCTTTACTTGGAGGTCGTAATCAGAAGTCACTTATTAAAGATGTCAAAATAGCATACGAAGAAAATTGGAGACAACAACATTTACGTTCAATTCGTTCTTGCTATGGTAATGCTCCCTATTTTGATTACTACTACCCTATCTTTCAAAAAATTTATGCTCAGGAGTTTGAACAACTTTTCGATTTGAACCTTTTTATATTGAAAGAAGTGCTGCTAATTTTAAAAGTTGATATTAAAATTGATATTAATAACAATTTAATATCTGCTGAAGATATTTTGTTTACTAAATCTAACACCACAAAAAAAATTACGCTATATCCAACTGAAACTAAGTACCCACAGGTTTTTGAAGACAGATTGGGATTTACCCCAAACCTTAGTATTATTGACTTAATTATGTGTATGGGACCACAATCAAGGGCTATTTTAGAACCTTAAAAGCCATATCATCTTAAACTAATAATAACCAATGGCGTCTTTTCATTAAATTGCACCTTTATTTTGTTTATGATGAAAAGACTTGTAACACTGTTTGCTTTTATTATCTCTTTACAGCCTAGTTTCTCCCAAGATTACTCTAACAAAGGAAAAGAATTCTGGATTGCTTATTCTTCTCATATAGATGAAAAATCATCTGTAATGGGTATTTATATTACCTCTGACAAAAATGCTACAGGAAATATTTCAATTAACGGAACAAATATTCCATTTACTGTTACGGCAAAACAAATTACAAGAAAATTTATTGGCAATGGAACTGGTTTTGATGGTAGCAATAGTTATGTTTATTTAGATATGCAAGATGGCATTAAAACAAATGGTGCTATTAAAATTACATCAGATGTGCCTGTTGTTGTGTATGCTCACATTATTCGCTCTGCTCGTTCTGCTGCAACACTAGCTTTGCCAACACAAGTTCTTGGAACGGAATATATTATTCCCAGTCATCAAAGTGCTGGTGGAAATACTGGTGGAAGTGAGCAACCTGGCATTGGTATGTTATCTGTTGTTGCCACACAACCCAATACTGTGATAGAGATAAATCCAACAATTGCTGGACGTGCTGGCAAGCCTGCAAATATCCCATTTCAAATAACACTTGTTAATGCTGGAGATTGTTATCAGTTTCATGGTGTTCAAAATGATGATATTTCTGGCACTACTGTTAAATCTATATCAACTTTATCAACAGGTTGTAAGCCTATTGCAGTTTTTTCTGCCACCACTTGGAGTGCTTTTGATTGTACAAGCCCTGCATCGTCTGGTGGAGACAATCTATACCAAGAGCTTTTCCCTGTGAGATCTTGGGGTAAACAATTTATTACGGCTCCTTTTAAAAACAGAAACTACGATATTTATAGGGTTTTTGTGAAAGATCCAGCAACAGTTGTAACACTTACAGACAATGGTGTACCACAAATTATGGGAGGAGTACAATACAATGCACAGGGCAAATTTTACGAACATAAAACAAGTAATCCTGTTTATATATCTGCAGACAAACCAATTTCTGTTATTGAATATATAACATCAACAACCTGCAAAACTGGCTGTACTACAGGTGGTTCTACTACATCTTGTTATGCTGATCCTGAAATGGTTTTGTTAAACCCAATTGAACAAACACTAAAAGATGTAACCTTTTTCTCGGCTCATCAAAACTTTGTACCAAGTGGGCAATCAAATGTCACATTACATTTTGTAAATATTATCATCAGTACAAAATTCAAAAACACTGTCAAAATTGATGGAGCAGCTCCAAAAGGAACTTTTGTAACTATTCCAACAACAGGATACTCATACTTACAAGAAGATTTAACAGCAATATCTGCAACCAATCCTGTTCATAATGTAACTGCTGATACTGGTTTCTCTGCTATTGTTTATGGTTATGGACAGGTAGAAAGTTATGGCTATAATGGAGGTACTAACATTGTTGATTTATATCAATATGTAACCCTTCAAAATCAATACGCAACTGTAAATTTTCCTGCAACTTGCAGAAATACACCCTTTCAGTTTTCAATTACGCTTCCATATCAACCACTAAAAATGAATTGGGATTTTTATAATTCCCCTAATCTTTCTCCCAATACACCTTACATAAATAATGCTCCCATTTATGATAGCACTTTTGTAAAGGATGGTAAGAATTTGTATGTTTATAAAGTACCCGGAACCTATATTTTTAACCAAATAGGAACCTATAATGTTAAAGTAACAGTAAATAATCCTTCTAGTGATGGCTGTGTTGGAGATCAAGAAATATACTATCAAGTAGAAGTATTTAACCCACCTGTAGCAAGTTTTAATATTAATACAGATGGTTGTATTAGCACTCCAATTACTTTCACAGATAACTCACAAACTTCTGGTCGTGCAATAATAAAATGGGTTTGGGATTTTGGTGATGGAACAAAAGATAGTATTGCAAATCCTTCTAAACTTTACAGTTCTGGTGGAGTTTTCCCTGTAAAATACACCATTATTACTGATGTTGGATGTATTTCAGATACAATAAAGAACATAACACTCAATATACCTCCTACAGCAAAATTTAATGTTTCTGATACGCTTTGTATGGGAAGTCCTGTAAAATTCACAGATGCTTCTACAGCAAATTCAAATACGATTGCAAAATGGTATTGGGACTTTGGCAATGGATTAAAAGATACTACATTTATCAGCAACTCTCCACTTGTTTACTATGCAGATACAGGTAAATATACCATTACTCTAGTTGTAGAAACAACCACTGGCTGCAAAAGCCTTGCATTTAGCAAAACAATTTATTTTCGATCAAGTCCAGTTGTTGATTTTGCATTGCCAGACCCAGTTTGTTTTCCTGGTGGTATTGCCAATTTTACAAATTTATCAACTATTGATGATGGAACAACTGCAAGCCTTAAATACATTTGGGATTTTGGTGATGGGCAATCATCAACACAAAAAAATCCTACAAATATTTACGCATCTACAGGGCCATATACAGTTTACTTGACAGTTATAAGTTCACGTGGTTGTTTAAAAAGTACAAGCAAGGTATTAAGCACTTTCTATCCTCAACCCAAAGCAAACTTTAATGTGGCTTCAGAAGTCTGCTTGAGAGATACTAGCATTTTTAGTGATTTAAGTAATGGAAATGGAAGCAATATTGCTAAATGGTTTTGGGCTTTTGGTGATGGTGCAACCGATACAATTCAATCCCCCAAGCATTTATACACCACTGCCAAGTCAGATACAGTAAAATTATATTTCTATACAGTTAAAGGCTGTGTAAGTGATACAATGACCAAAATTGTTACAGTAAATCCATTACCAACTGCAGGCTTCACAGTTTCAAATCCTCTTTGTGAAAAAAGACCTATTAAGTTTACTGATACCTCAAAAGCAAATGTTGGAACAATTATACAATGGGGATGGAATATGGGTAACGGACATACATATACTCAAACAACATTACCTAATCCGTTTACAGAAAGGTACGATACCACAGGAACCTATCAGGTAAAATTAATGGTTGTAAATAGTAAGGGTTGCAAAAGTGATAGCAGTTTGCCAGTTACAGTGACCACAAAACCTTTACCACATATTGGATTTATTTTACCAGAAGTTTGTTTAGATGATGCTTTTGCACCATTTACAGATACATCAAAAATTGCTGATGGCTCAACCATTTTCTTTAATTGGAACTGGACTTTTGGAGACCCAAATGCAACTATTCCTGCAAATCCAAATACTTCAACCAAACAAAATCCTACACATAAATATTCTGATACTGGGGTTTATAATGTGAAGCTATTAGTTACAAGTAAAGATTTTTGTAGTGATTCATTAACACAATCTTTCACTGTAAATGGTTCTACACCAAAAGCTGATTTTATAGTTTTAAACAATAACAAACTTTGTAGCAATGATTCTATAAGAATTAAAAACACATCAACAGTTGATTTTGGCAATATCACCAAATTAGAAATTTATTGGGATACTGTTAATAATCCTACTTATAAAACGGTTGATAATGATCCCAAACCAAATAAGGTTTATGCTAATTTGTATAACAATTTTGCCCTTCCATCAACAAAAGATATTTATGTTAAAATGATGGCATACTCAGGTATTAGTTGTGTAAATCCAAAGACAGTTTTGGTAACTTTACACCAAAGCCCCAAAGTTCAATTTTTAAATATTGCTGGTATTTGTAACGATACAACACCAAGAATTATAACAGAAGCAAGTGAACCAAATGGAGTTCCTGGCTCAACTTTTTTTGCTGGCACAGGAATTACAAACAGTTCAACAGGATTATTCAATCCACAATTAGTTATTGCTGGGGTTTATCCCATAAAATACACTTATACATCTGCAACTTATGGTTGTGTGGATAGTGCTACAAAAAGCATTACAGTATGGAAATCTCCAACTGCAAAATTTGGTGTTGGTTATCCTTTATGCGAAAAAAATGATGTAATATTCCTCGATAGTTCTGTTGCCAATGTAGGTAATATTGTTAAATGGAATTGGGATTTTGGCAATGGTAATACTGCAACAAATACAAGTAATGCTCCTTTTTCATTCAAATATCCTGCTGCTAATACCTATTTTGTTAGTTTAAAAGTAACTACAGACAGTGGTTGCCATAACACCATCACAAATCCCATCAAGATTAATTACCTACCGAAAGTTTATTTTGGATTGCCTTCTATTTGTTTACCAGATGGTAAAGGCAAGTTTTTAGATAGCTCTACAATTGCAGATAATACTGGTGCATATTTTTCATACCTATGGAATTTTGATGATGTCAATGACCCAACACCTTCTACACTTCAAAATCCTATACATCAATATAGCAGCACAACACCAGCTAATGTAAAATTAATTGTAACTAGTAAAGATGGTTGCAAGGATTCTTTATCAAGACTGCTCACAACTATTTATCCTCAACCCAAAGCAAGCTTTACCATAGCACCTGATACATCTATTTGTTTTGGAGATGAATTGAAGTTTAAAGATATGAGTGATGGTATTACAAGTAGCCCAACAAAATGGAATTGGAATTTAGGTTTTGGCTATACATCAACACAACAACATCCCACACAAACCTATAGTGATACAGGCATTGCAACAGTAAGTCTGCATATTTATAATGCTCAAAATTGTGTGAGTGATACTTTCAAGAGAACCATTATAGTTAACCCCTATCCTATTATTCAGCTTCCACAAACGCTTACATTTTTGCAAAACGGTTTGCTTACAATTAAGCCTGTTTATTATTATGGTCATAGCCTTAGTTATTTGTGGACACCAAATCAAAACATCATCAGTGATACTGTACTAAATGCACAGGTTTTTCCTGATGATGACAAACGCTATTTCCTTAAAGTTACTGGAGCTGGAAATTGTAGTGATACAGCTAGTGTAAATGTGGTGGTGCTTAAACTGCCTAAGATTCCAAATGTATTTTCTCCAAATGGAGATGGCGTAAATGATTATTGGGTAATTGAACATTTAGAAAGCTATCCTGGATGCACTGTACAAGTGTTTGACAGGTATGGCAGACAAGTATATTCTTCATTAGGATATAGCAGAAATTGGAATGGAAAATCAAATGGAACAGATCTTCCTACAGGAACCTATTATTACATTATTGACCCAAAAAATGGCAGACAACCTTTAAGTGGAAGTGTTACTATTTTGAGATAAAAAAGAAGGATTTTATTAGTAATTTGCCAGAGGATTTATTAAACCAAATCCTCTGGCAATTTTTTTCTATTATGATACATTGAATACAGTATTGAAGAAACAATACAAACCACAATAACACCCAAAGAAATAAATACCAAGGCATTTTTTGAAAACCATCGTAATAGATAATGTTCCAGCAACATTTTAGCACCAATAAAAACAAGTACCACTGCAATGCCTTGTTGCAGGTATTCGAATTTGTTTACAGCTCCCTTCAATAAGAAAAATAAACTACGCAAACCTAATACAGCGAAAGTATTTGAAGTATAAATAACCATTTTACTACGAGAAATTCCCATTACTGCAGGAATAGAATCCAATGCAAAAACAAGGTCTGTCACAGCAAGCATTGCCACAACAACAAACAATACAGTATAAACTGATTTACCATTTTGTTTTGCAATATATTTTCCATCAATATCTTCAAGCGTTACAGGCAAAAACCTTTGAAGGAATTTGAATACCTTACTTTCTTTTGGCTGAAAGGTTTCATCTTCATTAGCAACAAACATTTTGAAACCAGTATAAACCAAAAATACCCCAAAAATATATAACAACCATTCTGCTTTTTCTACCAAAGACACACCAACGGTTATAAACAAAATTCTAAAAACAATTGCCATTAAAATACCCACCAACAGCACCCTGCCAAATTGTTTTTCTTTAATATTGAAAGCTGAAAAAAGTATGATAAAAACAAAAATATTATCTACACTTAAACTCCATTCCATCAGGTAAGCACTAATGTATTCCAATGCAGTTGTTCTGCTTTCCTGTAACCATAAAAAAACAAAAAAAGCAAATGCAAGCAATACCCAAAAAAGGGTTTGCAATAAAGCTGTTTTTATACTAATTGTTTTATTCTTTTTACTCAATAATCCCATATCAAAAAGCAATGCAGCAAAAACTACAATGCCAAATACAAGATATATCAGTTGATGTGAATTCATATTTTCAGTCATTTCGACGTAAGGAGAAATCTCCTAAATAATTAATAACATTAAAACAAAAGGTAACATAAAAATACATACGAGATTTCTCGGCAAGAACCTCGAAATGACGTCAGATATTTCTTAACAAAGATTACTGATAAAATCCGTGCCAATCAGTTCAATCAGTGCCATCCGTGTTCAATACTACAATGCGTATTTCTTTTTACGCAGATATTGCATTAATAAGGCAAGTAATGCTACCAGCAACAATGGCAATGCTACATTAATTGTTTGCCACATACTTTTCTCATCTTTCACCTTTGTTTTATCCAACAATCTTAATGTAAAATCTTTGTTTCTTGTTTGAATGATATCGGCATTGCCAATCATATAATCCAAACTGTTTAGCAAAAACTCTTTATTGGCAAATGTGTAGTTTTCAAATTGCTGTGTACCCATTGCCAATGCTCCTTGAGATTGTGTAATGACATTAGTAACCAAATCAGCATCACTCACCACCAGTTGCTTGCTTTCCTTAACACCACTTGCTAAAAAAGGAATGCCTGTATAAGTTGCAGCAGTGTCTTTAGCTTGTTGTGTTAACCTGTTAGCATATAAAGAACTAAATTTACCTTCTAGCAAAACAGCAACAGGGACATAACTTTTATTATAGTATCTTAAATCTGCTTCACTTTTGATACTTTGTAGTGTTACAATATTTGGTGTGCTGATAACACGACTATTGGTATCTGATGCCAGCAAAACAGTTTTAGTAATGCCATTAGCCCTAACAGTATCTATGCTTGATGGAAAAATACTCAATACGTGATCTAAATTTCTAGATATTGGATGGCCTGAACTGCTTGATAGCAAAGGATAATAAGGAAAAGGGATTCTATCTATTTGTGGTTGCCCACCAGCATTACCAATTACCATTGGTTGTTTAGCACAGTTTAAATCCTGCAATAAGTTGCTGTTAATCCTAACACCATATTTAAACAGAATGTCATCCAACTCTAGATTTTTATCAAAGGCAATAAAATCAGCATTACTTCTTAACAAACTATCAAACTCGGCATACAATCTATCTACAAACCAAAGTACTTTACCACCCTGCATTACAAATTGGTCTATCTTAATTTTATCTTTCTCGGTAAATGCCTGCGATGGTTTTACAATTACCAGTGCATTTACTTTATTGGCATCTAAAACGCCTCCCTTTAAATCAAAAATTCCAGTTCTGTAATTACGGCTTAGTGTACTTAATAAATCTTCTACAGTTGGGTTATAAGGTTCTCCATTACCCACTGCATAAGCCACTACAGGGAATGTTGTTTTGGTTAATTTATCTATCGCATCATCAAATTTAAACTCTAGTAAAGCTTCACTGTAATTTAAACTGCTTTCTTCATCCTGTCCGCTTTTACCACTCATTAAATCCACTGCTTTTACCCTTCCCTTGTACTTTATTACAGCAGCAGGAAAAATGGTTTGTTCCGTCTTCTCCCCTTCCTCTCTGTTCAGTTCGTTATTAAAAGGTTTCACGCCAATGCTCAGTAAACTGTCATAGAGCATCTTTCTAATGGTATCTGGTAAGCCTTCTCCCGGTCTTCCAAATTTGAATGAAAGTTTACCGTTACTAACATCTCTGTAATTAGATAATAATTCTTCTGTGGCAAGTTTTAGTTTTCTAAAACCAGAACTTAAATTGCCTGTTAAAAAAACCTGCACTTCAACAGTTGTATCCAGATTGCTTAAAAGGTCTTTGGTAGCTTTGCTGATAGAAAATCTTTTCTCTTTGGTTAAATCAAGCTTGGTGTGCATACTTGACGATGCCACCAACAGCCCTGCAAAACAAAGCAGCAATAACACCCACCAGTATTTAGTATTTAATATTTTTTGCATTTTTATGGAACACAGATAAAACTGATGAAACAGATTTACGCTGATTTATTTTAAACCTTTTAATCAATTCAATCAATAACAAATTCCGATGTCATTGCGAGGTTTTTGCTGAAGCAATCTCGAAACTCAAATAAATTGCTTTGTTGAGGCACGAACCTCAATCTCGCAATGACCACCTAATTTCAAAACTAGTTTACTTTTTCTAACCCTTTATTTACCTATTTTTTTTAAAGTAATCAGTAGCAGCAACACAATCACACCCACGAAATACGATACATCCCTTGTATCTATTACGCCCCTGCTCATACTTTTATAATGGAAATTAATCCCCAGCATTTCTACAAAATAATCGTAGCTGCCTTTAAGAAATGGTAGTTTACTAATAGCATCGAACCCATTATATAAAATAAAACAACCAAAAGCAGCAGCAATAAATGCCACCACAGTATTGTTGGTATAACTACCCACACAAATACCCACAGCAGTATAAACAGCAGCCAAAAACATTAGCCCTATATAACTGCCTACGGTTGCTGCAATATCAATACCTGTATTGCTACTAAGTGCCTGCACCGAAAAACCATAGACCAGTGTTGGCAATAGTGCAGTAAGCACAATTAATAAACAACCAAAGAACTTGCCCCAAACAATTTTTGCCTCGGTTAAGGGTAAAGTTTTAAGCAATTCAAAAGTGCCAGATTTATATTCCTCGGGAAAGCTACGCATAGTGATAGCAGGAATTAAAAACAACAATACCCAAGGAGCATAATCGAAAAAGCCAGACAGTGATGCATAGCCAAACTGTAGTATGCTGGTATCGGGGAAAACAAAAAGCAATAAACTGTTAAGCAATAGAAAAACGCCTATAACAGCATAGCCTGTGATACTATTAAAAAACTGTTGCCATTCTTTTTTACAAATCATCCACATAAGGCTGTAAAAATAA
>JANYEB010000252.1 GCA_025363355.1 Chitinophagaceae bacterium
CAATTAAAAGCTTTAACTCAAATTAAAACTAAGAATGAGTTAATTGGTGAAGTAATTGGATTATTACAAAGCCCTGCTAAACGTGTATTGGCTGCTTTATTGCACCATCACGAAAAAGCTTCTGCTGCAACTCCTCCAACAGCAGAAGCTGTGGTTGAAGTTGCAGCAGAGCCTGTAGCAGTTGCAGAAGCTCCAGCAGCAGTTGTTGCAGAAGAAGCACCAGGGGCAGAGGCAGAAGATGCAGCTCCAACAGCTGAGTAATTTGATGACTAGTTAATTTGATGATGTGATAATTATTGCAAAATAGTTTCCTTTCATTATCAAATTATCATATTATCAAACTATCATATTAAAATTAACCAACGCCCCTGAGGTTAAAAAGTGGCATATTAAATAACATCCGCTGGAGTTTTAACAACAATGAAAGCGGTTTAAAAAAGTAAAAAAATGGCAGACATTAAAGCATTAGCCGAGACCCTAGTAGGTTTAACGGTAAAACAAGTTCAAGAATTAGCCGATGTATTAAAAGCTGATTATGGCATTGAGCCAGCAGCAGCAGCAGTTGTAGTTGCAGCAGGTGGTGGAGAAGCAGCTGTAGTTGAAGAAAAAACTGCATTCGACGTAATCTTAATTAGTGGTGGTGCTGCTAAACTAGGTGTAGTTAAAATCGTTAAAGATCTAACAGGACTAGGATTGAAAGAAGCTAAAGATCTAGTTGATGGAGCTCCTAAAGCAGTTAAAGAAGGCGTTAGCAAAGCTGAAGCTGAAGAAGTAGCAGCTAAATTGAAAGATGCTGGTGCTGAAGTAGAAATTAAGTAATTTATTTTTCTGCAAAATAAAAAAGCCTCCAAAATTTTCGTTTTGGAGGCTTTTGTTTTTAAGCTTAGCTTCAAAATCTCACAATGATTTCAACTCTCATATTCTTTTTCTTTTCTTCATCAGTTTCTGGAAATTGAATTAATGGTTTGCTATTACCAATACCAGTGTAGCTTAAAATGGTTGAGTCAAATCCTTTTTCTACTAAGAAGTCATAAATGACTTTTGCTCTTTTTTCAGAAAGTTCATTATAAAACTTACCACCAACATTTGTGTGTCCAATAATGTCAATATGTTTTGCATTATATGCTTTTAATTGCTTTGCTAATGGTTCTAAATAGCCTACAGAATTGGCATTTACATATGGCATATCTGGTATGAAACCTATATTCTCTAAATTTAATTCTATAACATTTGGCCTAGTATAAATTATTGGCTTTTGTTCGTTTAAAGAATCGTTAGTAGATTTTAAAATGCAATAAATATCAACTCGTCTGTTTTTATAAAATGGGAAGTTCTTTTTATGTTTTTCTCCTTTAAAAAGACTTCCATAAATTGAAGGAAGATTGTGTGCTAATAAGTATATGCCAACATTAAATGCTCTTTTAAATGATAGTGTATAATTATCATCAACAGAGCCAATACTATCAGCAAAACTTTCAATTTGACGAACTCGTTTGATATTTGGCAAAACGCTATCCAATATTGAATAATGTTCATCGGTTAGTATAGATTCGTTAGTGTTATAATATAATGTTACAACAGTATCTTTGGTATATTGTCCTTTTGCTGTTATATCAAAAGCAAACATTGTTGCAAAAAATAATACAAACTTTAGTTTCATAGATTGAAGTATAGTTTTAAGAAAACAATAAACAATTTTATGTTAGTTCCCACCAAGCATAATACTAAAATCTGTTCCTTTTAAATCAAGATTAGGTTTGGCAGGCGTTTCGCCAAACTTGCAAGAATTGTTTTTGGGTGTTCTGTCAATTAATTTTAAGTAAGGATCAATGCCGGCAGATACAGGCTTTTCGGTAACTGTAAATTCAAATGTTTTTTCAGAGGCATCCATTTTTACCCGTGTAAACAACAAAGGTTTTTCTACATCTTTATTCTTCACTTTTTCAGTTGAGAAAATACCAATATCAACATAGTCATTCACTTTGGCTTTGGTTAAATTGCCAGTGCTATCTGCATAAAACTTAGCACAGCCAACTGTTAAACTCACTTTATATTCCTTATCACTTATCTTTTTATAGTCCAGCTTTTTAACATAGTTTTCGTTCAAAGTAATTTTCTCAAACATATCAGTTACTAGGTATTGCAAACTATCTGGTGTTGCTTTTTTTATGTAATCTACAAACTCTGTAGAATTGGTATAAGGAGGGCCAGAAAATTTGGTTTTCTCTAAATAGGCTTTAATAGCAGTATTCAGTGTTGCTTCGCCTAAATAATCTTTCAGTGCATACATCACCACACTGCCTTTATTGTAATGAATATACTGTTGATTTTCCACAAGCATCAGTGGCATTTCATTCTTGCTTTCAAAAGTTCTTCCTTTTAGGTAGTTGTCCATTTCATATTTCAGAAATTTCTTCATTGCATCTTTTCCATATTCTTTTTCCATCACCATTAAAGCACTGAATTGGCTCATTGTTTCGCTCATTAAAACACTGCCTTGTACATTGCCACCTATCACCTGATGTGCCCACCATTGGTGTGCCACTTCGTGTGCTGTAACATAAAAAGGTACATCAATACTTAATGGGTCTGTATCATCCACTTTGGTAATAAAACCAATGGATTCAGAGAAAGGAATGGTATTAGGAAATGATTGTGCAAATGAGGAATATCTTGGGAATTCAATAATTCTCACCTGACGATGCTGATAAGGTCCAAAATTGGTCGTATAATATTCCAAAGCCTTTTTCATTCCCTTCATCATTCTGTCTAAATTATACTCGTGCCCTTTGTTATAATAAATTTCTAAACTGATTCCCTTCCAACTATCTTTTTTTACCTGATATTTTGCACTTAAAAATGAATAAAAATTAAGAATAGGACTATCCATTTTATAGCTGTAATAATGTCTGCCATCTTTCACCCAATCTTTTTGCAAATAACCTGGTGCAATAGCTGTTTGACCTTCATCTGTGCTAACTGTTGTTTCAAATCTTATCCAGTCTGCATCGTTTGAAATATAGTTGTTCATCCTTGCAGCAGAGTCTGAAACCTTTGCCATTCTTGATTTTGGCTTCAGTTTATATTCTTCTCTTGCTCTGTTCTCACTCAGTTCAGCACCTTCATCATATCCAAAACTTGGGAATAAACTATTATTGATAAATGTACCATTAGTTTCAATAGGCGAGTTGCCTTTATCAAAATAACTAAGTGGTTTATACCACATATCAAATTCAAAACTTATAGAGTCATTGGGTTGTAAAGATTGTTGCAGTTTTAAGATTTTGATACCATTATCCTGATCTTTTAATACTTCTTTAAAAGCTACTGTTGGGTTTAGTTTAGAAAAATTGTATGAACTTTTTTTGCCACCTAAATAATCAATATACAAACTATCAATGGCCACATTATGTTTATTAACTAGGGTATAAACTCCTGCAATGTGAAGTTGTTTTGTTTTGGTAAACATATCAACATTTACAGTTGTTGCCACAATTCTTGGCTGCAATAAAGCATCGTATTTCTTATATTTTTTTTCATAATCAGCCCTATTTTTCTCAGCTTCTTTAGCAGGGGTGTGATCTTTCACCATTCTTTTTTCATAGAAAATAAATGAGCCAAAAATGATGATAATGATAACAGAACTCATCATCAACAGCATATACCTTGTACCTAAAAAATATTTAGATAATTTGAATCTAGCGGCAATTGATTTTTCTTTACCTCTTGCATAAAGCAATACAGCTATTAATCCTAAAAAAATACCAATACTTGTCCAGTAAATTCTAAAAACAGGCCATTCTATAAATGTATTGCCATAGCCATTCATATCAGAATAATCACTATTGACACCACTATCATTAAACGCTAGTAAAAATAAATCCCACTCCAGCAAACTAAAAACAATGGGCATAATTACAATAGGAATCAGCACAAAAAAGAAACCTAGAAACTTGTTGGGAGAATACACCTGAATAGCAAGGCAGAATGTAATTAGTACAGCACTTGATATAGTGCCTCTTAGTATAAACACCAAATATTGCATATAGTCTATTTGATAAAAACCATTATACAATTGCACCATCACACCACAAAAACAACCAATGGTTAACAGTAGCGAAAATCCAAGAATCAAACCAATCAATTTCGATAAAAACAATGTTGCATTGCTTACAGGTGTTGCACCCACTAGCTCAACCATTTTGGTTTCTCTATCACGCCAAATCATTGTGCCACTATAGAAAATTACAAAAATCAATGCATATAAATCCAATGAACCAACAGCATTTTCTATAACCTTATAAGTTACCATATAAGTAGGTGTGTTATACATTGAATCCATCACCTTTGCTATTAGTAATAATGTGCCAATGCCCAACACAACCATTACAATATAAAACACACTACGACTTAGTTTTTTAAATTCAAACAAACCCAAATACCAAGATTGGTTTAAAGAATTTTTAAAGTTGAATTCCTGATTTACCTTAGGTAATTCACTTAAATTATTCACTGTAATAGTAGCAGCTTGTCCCTCATATTTTTTTCTTTTAAATAATTGTAATGGCTGTAAAAACTGAGAGAAACTAAAGCCATAATAACTAATAGCAGTTACCAGCAATGCAATGCCCATCCACAATAAACGGTTATATAACAAAGCTCCTGATAAAGGAATTAAGTTTCCATTTCTTTCAGCAGGGCTCCAGTATTCAGTAACTAGCCCAAAAGCCTTTGCACCTGTGGGTTCTAGCACTGCAACCAACATTTTATTTTCAATATCAGAACCCATTGTGTTGGTAGCAATTTGCAATACCATTAAAACAATAGCAACTATATATGCCATCATTGTACTGCGAAGGAAAGTAGTGAGAGAAAAGAAAATAATACCTAATAAAAACACATTGGGTAATGTAAATAGTAAGAAAGGTTGTATGAAATTAATAAATTTGAATTCACCAACATAACTTGTACCTGATGCGTGAATAATGCCCAGATAAAAACCTATTAATAAGCCTAGGAAAACAAAAACAGCTAATAAAAATACACTTAAAAACCTACCAAAAAAATAGCTTGCCTTGGTAATTGGTTTGGTAAAAAAAAGAGGATGAGTGTTATATTCATAATCTTTTTGAATGGCAGTTGCCATTATAGATATTAACAAAACATTGGTCATTAAACTAAATAAGCTGCTGCTGCTTAACAATAAAACACCTGCAATAGTTGATGCAGAGTTCATTATCGTATTGCTATCACTACGAGTTGTGGAAAAAGCACCAGTTGTACCCAAACCTAGCATTAGCGTTAGCA
>JANYEB010000259.1 GCA_025363355.1 Chitinophagaceae bacterium
ATGGTGATGGAAAAATCACTGCCGCTGATAAAACTAATATTGGCAATCCTTTCCCTAAATTCACTTTAGGTTGGAATGTAAACTTAGAATATAAAAACTTTGATTTCACTGTGTTTACTTATGCTTCAATTGGTAACGATGTTTACAGAGCTTATGAAAGAAACGCCAACTATTCTAATAAAGACAGAAGTGTTTTAGCAAGATGGACTGGTGCAGGAACTACTAATGATGCTAAGAATCCTCGTTATTCTTTTACAGATGCTAATAGTAATATTCGTGTATCTGATAGATATGTTGAAGATGGTTCTTTTGTTAAAATTAAAAACTTACAATTAGGATATACTTTCCCTGCAAGTATTACTAAAAAAGTATTTAGCAGATTAAGAATATATGCACAAGTTAAAAATGCATTCACATTCACTAAATACTCTGGTTTTGATCCTGAAATTTCCGGTGGTATTTTAGATACAGGAATTGATCGTGGTGCATATCCTCAACCAAGAACATATTCATTTGGAATTGATATTAAACTTTAATCCATCAACTTTAAAACGATTAGTAAAATGAAAAAATATATAAAAATAATAAGCTTTGTTGTGCTTATAGCAACACTTGCTTCTTGCAAAAAATGGGTAGATTATAACCCACACGAAGACTTTGCAATTACAGAATTAGATTACTTAAAATCTGAAAGTGATTACAGAACAATGGCTATTAGTGTTTATACACCAATGCAATGGTTAAATCAAGTGATACCAATTGGTGACATCGCATCTGACAATGCAGTAACTGGTGGAGAAAATGCATCTGATGTTTTGCCTTTACAACAAATGGATGATTATACGCACACTACAGTAAATTCAGTACTTACAGAAATTTGGCAATCTGCTTATGAAGGTATTAACAGAGCCAATTATATGCATCAATATAAAGCTGCTAATCCTGCTGGACAAGCAATAAGTTTTGCAGGCAAAGATGCTTTATATGGTGAAGTCTATTTTATGAGAGCATACTACTATTTTACATTAGTAAAAATGTTTGGAGATGTTCCAATGTTTGTTGATAAAAGATTAGGATTAACAGATTCTAAAAGTCTTAAAAGAACTGCAAAAATTGATGTTTACAAACAAATTGAAATTGATTTAACCAACGCAATTTCTGTATTGCCTGCTGTTCAAGCACAAAAAGGTAGAATTACAAAATATGCTGCACAAGCATTGTTAGGTAAAGTTTATCTATATCAAAATAAATTTGATTTAGCTGCTTCAACATTAGAAACTGTCATCGCTTCAAACGCTTTTACACTAGTTTCCAACTTTAGTTCAATGTATTTGAAAGATGGCGAAAACGGTGCTGAGTCTGTTTTTGAAGTTCAGTATTCAAATGCTTCTCCCTACTATAACTGGAGTTATGAAAAAAGAGGTCAAGGTAATTATGCAGTACAACAATGTGGTATTAGAAGTTTAAATGGTTCTGCTGATATGCCTTATGCATCTGGCTGGAGTACAAATCTTCCAACACAAAATTTGGCGAGTGCTTATGCTGCTGGCGACAAAAGAAAAACAGTTACTGTTCTAGATATTGAAGCATACAAAACAGCTAATCCTTCTTATGGCATTACTTATCAAGTTGCTCCTTACAAAAACACTGGCTTATACAATCAAAAGTATTTACCACGTAAAGGAGAAACTTCAGGGCAAGTTGAATTGAACTATGGCAATAACCAGAGAATCATTCGTTTTGCCGATGTATTATTAATGGCTGCAGAAGCTAATAACAAAGCAACTGCTGCAAATGATACAAAAGCCCAAACTTATTTAAACTTGGTTCGTCGTCGTGCTTTTGGAGACAATGCTCACGATGTTTCTTCTACAGGAACTACTCTATACAACACCATTCTTGATGAAAGAAGATTAGAATTAGCAATGGAGGGAGATAGATTTTTTGATTTAGTAAGAACAGGAAAAGCTGCTACAGTTTTAGCACCAAAGTTTATTGTTGGTAAACACGAAGTATTTCCTATTCCTCAAACCGAAGTTGATATTTCTGGTTTAACTCAAAATCCAAATTACTAATCTATTAAATAAATAAAAAATGAAAGCAATAAAATATATAATAAGCTTTACTTTTTTTGCAGCACTAGTGATAGGTTGTAAAAAAGATACAAATGAAAATATAGCATTTGCATCAAGCATCAATACACCATCTAAATTAAAACTACTTTTTGATATTACTCAAAACAATTCTGGACAAGTAACAATCACCCCAAATGGAGAAGGTGTTGCAAGTTTTGATATTTATTATGGAGATGGAACTACTAATCCAGGTAAAGTAATTGCAGGAAATAATATTCAACATATTTATGGCGAAGGTTTATTTAAAGTAAGAGTTGTTGGTCATAGCATAACAGGTCAAACATCAGAAGCTACGCAAGATTTAACAGTCTCTTTTAAAGCACCTGAGAACCTAGTAATGACAGCTGTAGAAGATGCTGCCAATAAATTTAAATACAATGTATCAGCAACTGCTTTATACGAAACTATGTTTAAAGTGTATTTTGGTGATGTGCCAAACGAAGTACCAGTAGTATTTTTAGAAGGCGATATAATAAGCCACACTTACGCTGCACCTGGCACTTATACTATTAGAGTAGTAGCTTTAAGTGGTGGAGCTGCAACAGCAGAAATTACCAAAGTAATTACCATAACACCAGCACCAAAAAAGCAAATTGATTTGCCTGCAACGTTTGATGATGCAACTTATGATTACACAGTAACAGATTTTGGTGGCAACATAACTGTTGATGCTCAAGACCCAACAAATGCTGCCAACAATGTTAAAAAAACAACCAAACCAAATGGTGCTGAAACTTGGGCAGGAACAACAATTGGCACACCATTAGGATTTTATAGTAGAGTTCCATTGACGGTTGTTAATAGTAAAATGAGTGTTAGAGTTTATTCTCCTTCAGCAGGAATACCAGTTAGATTGAAAATAGAAGACCATACCAGCCCTACAAAATCTGTCGAAACACAGGTTTTAACAACTGTTGCAAACACCTGGGAAACGTTAACGTTTGATTTCAATAATCAAGCACCTGGTACTGCTGCATTAAACCCAACTTTCTATTTCGATATGGCATCAATTTTCTTTGATTTTGGGACTATGGGTAATGGCAAAGTGTTTTACTGGGATGATGTTAAGTTTCTTGGAAACGTAATAGCACCAAATATTATAGCTCTTCCATTAGATTTTCAACTAACACCTTCAACTTATGTTTGGACTGATTTTGCAGGTGGTGTTGTTACTATTGAAAACAATCCTTCTGCAACAGGTATAAATACTAGTTCAATGGTTGCTAAAATGGTAAAAAATGCAGGACAAACCTATGGTGGAAGTTTCATTAGCTTATCAAACCCTATCAATTTTGCAGGTGCTGCTAATAAGCAATTTAAAGTGAAAGTATATTCTCCACGAGTGGGTGCTAAACTTCTATTAAAAGTTGAAAACAAAACAAATTCAGCATTGAATTTTGAAAAAGAAGTGGCTACAACAACTGCAAATGCTTGGGAAACTCTAACGTTTGATTATTCAGCAATCAACCTTGCAAATGCTTATCAAAATATTGTATTAATCTTTGATTTAGGAACCATGGGTGATGGCTCTGCCAATTACACTTTCTATTTCGACGACATCACTCTTAATTAATTTATGCTCAAGAGTTGCCAACCTTTTAAATGTTGGTAATTCTAAAAACTAAAAATACATTTCAATGAAAAAAAATATAAAATCATTCAGCATTATACTTTTTGCAGCTATTATTGGATTTACTGGCTGCAAAAAAACAGAATACAGTTTTGGAGAAATAAAAACTCCAGCTGACCTAGCACTAGCCACTACTGTTGTTGGCACAAATGTAGCTAATCCTAATGGAGATGGAACAGGTAAAGTAGCAATTGTTGCCACATCAACAAATGTTTTATCTTACAATATAAACTATGGAGATGGCACAACTGAAGTTGTTCCAACTGGAACAATAACGCATAAATATTCAAGCCCAGGAACAAGTGAATACACAATAACAGTTAGTGCTGTTGGCACTGGTGGAAGCCTTTCTACCATTAGCAAAAAAATAAAAGTTTTTGTTGACTTTGAAATACCAGCTACTATGTTAAGCTACCTTACAAATGGTTCTTCACAAGTTTGGGTAACAGATAAAGATGCTCCTGGTCATGTTGGTGTTGGGCCTGCAACAGATTTTTCTCCAATTTGGTATGCAGCTGCACCAAATACAAGAGATGCTTGTTTGTATGATGATGAAATTACTTTCTCAAAAGATGCCAATAATAAAGTAACAATGAGTGTTGACAATAAAGGTCAAACCTTCATTATTGCTGCAGCTACTGCATATTACAGTTTAGCTGGTGGAGATAATTGTTACAATATAACTACTGCTGCGAAATCCTTGGCTTTTATGGATGCAACATCTGCATCAACATCTGCAAATTCAACAAGAATACAGTTTGTTGTTCCCGGAAATGGCATTGTAAATTTTGCTACAGGTGGCAACACTTACGAAATTTTATCTATTACATCAACTACAATGCACCTTAGAAATATTGGTATTGATGGAAATTCTTGGTATCAAAAATTAAAAGTAAAATAATATGAAAACTATGTCTTTATTATCAATCCTTACAGTATCTCTTTTAAGCATCTTTTCTTGCAAAAAAGATTCTACAGCTGCTACAAATAATGTTGCACCTACTAACCTAACAGTTGCTGCAACTGTTACTACAGATAATAGTGGAAATGTAGCTTTCATTGCATCTGCCACAAATGCCACAACTTACGATTATGATTATGGCGATGGAACTTTTCAAACTGTTGTTTCTGGAATTGTTACATACAAGTATGCAGCTTCTGGTACTTACAGTGTAAATGTTATTGCAAAAAGTGCTAGTGGACAAACCATTTCAAAATCAATTCAAGTTACTGTAACTGTTGTCTCATCAGTATTTTGGAGCGATGAATTTAATACAGATGGTGCACCAGACCCTGCAAAATGGGGTTATGAATTAGGTGCTGGCGGTTGGGGTAATAGTGAATTACAATACTACACTGGTCGTCCAGAAAATTCTATCGTTCAAGGTGGCGTTTTAAAAATAAAACTATTGAAAGAAAATTATAGTGGCAGTAGTTATACCTCTGCAAGATTACTTTCAAAAGGCAAGTTTGCGTTCACTTATGGTAAAGTCGAAATAAGTGCAAAACTACCAGCAGGTGGTGGCACTTGGCCAGCATTATGGATGTTAGGAAGTAATATTAGCAATGCTGGTTGGCCAGATTGTGGCGAAATTGATATTATGGAACATAAGGGCAATGAACTAAACAAAATCTATGGTACTTTACATTATCCTGGACATTCTGGTGGCAATGGTAATGGAGCTACAAAAGTGATATCAAATGCAACAACAGCTTTCCATAAATACACATTAGATTGGAGTGCTGCTGCAATTAAACTTTATGTTGATGATGTACTCTTTCATACTGTAGCAAACTCAAATGCAGTTCCATTTAATCAAGATTTTTTCTTGTTAATGAATGTTGCAATGGGAGGAACTTTTGGAGGTACAGTTGACCCAACTGTAACCAATGCAACAATGGAAGTGGATTATATAAGAGTGTATAAATAGGTATAAAAAAATCCAACTCGCTATGCTAGGTCTGGACTTAGGCTTTGGAAGTTTCCAACAGCGTATGCTAGATCTGGAATCGGGTGTTGGAAGTTTCCAACAGGGTATACTAGGTCTAGAATTGGGTGTTGGAAGTTTCCGACTCACCCATTTTCATTTATTTATATCTAATAAGTGATTTTTTGTAAATAAATGTGTTTTTCACATTGTTACTTCCATATTTTAATTTCCAAAAGAAAAATAATGAAATTTCAATTTGTAACTAAAACAAAGTTGTTGTTGCTTTTGCTATGCACTCATCTTGCTTTAAATATCTCGGCACAAACCAACAATGCAATTGATACCAAAGTAAATACCTTGCTTGCCAAAATGACTTTGGAAGAAAAGATTGGACAAATGAACCAATACAATGGTTTTTGGGAAGTAACTGGCCCAACACCAAAAGAAGGAAACGCCAAAGAAAAATACGACCATCTTAAAAAAGGAATGGTTGGTGCTGTACTAAATGTTAAAGGCGTTGAAAATGTAAGAAAACTACAAGAAATTGTAGTGAATGAAACTCGTTTAGGCATCCCTCTTTTATTTGGATTTGATGTAATTCACGGTCATAAAACTTTGTTTCCAATTCCATTGGCATCATCTTGTAGTTGGGATTTAGAAGCAATTGAAAAGTCTTCACGTATTGCTGCCATTGAGGCTTCGGCCGTTGGTATTAATTGGACGTTTGCACCAATGGTTGATATTACAAGAGATGCACGTTGGGGCAGGGTGATGGAAGGTGCAGGTGAAGACCCCTATTTAGGAAGTAAAATTGGTGCAGCACAAATTAAAGGCTTTCAAGGAACAGATTTTTCTTCTAATAGTTCCATCATAGCTTGTGTTAAACACTTTGCTGGCTATGGCTTTGCCGAGGCTGGTAGAGATTATAATACTGTTGATGTGGGAACTTCTACCCTATACAATATTATCCTCCCTCCTTTTAAAGCTGCTGTTGAAGCTGATGTAAAAACAGTGATGAATTCCTTTAATGTATTGAATGGAATTCCTGCAACTGGCAATAAATTTTTACAAAGAGATATCTTAAAAGGCAAATGGAATTTTAAAGGATTTGTAGTAAGTGATTGGGGCAGTGGTTATGAAATGATTGATCACGGTTATGCAAAAAATTTAAAACAAGCTGCTGAATTAGCTGCGAATGCTGGTAGCGATATGGATATGGAATCTTACAGTTATGTAAGGCATTTAAAAGAATTGGTTGAGGCTGGAAAGGTTGATATTGCTGTGATTGACGATGCTGTGAAAAGAATTTTAAGGATAAAATATGAACTGGGATTGTTCGATAATCCCTATAAATATTGCGATGCAAAACGTGAAAAAGAATTGATTTATCACGCAGATCATATTGCTGCATCTTTAGATATGGCAAAAAAATCTATCGTTTTATTAAAGAATGAAAACAACTTATTACCACTTGTAAAAACACAAAAAAATATTGCAGTTATTGGTGCTTTGGCTAATGATAAAAACAGCCCATTGGGAAGTTGGAGAATAGGCAGCGATGATAACACAGCCATTTCTGTATTGGAAGGATTGAAAAATATTGGAGCAAATATTACTTATGCAAAAGGAGCAGAATTAATTACTGCACCCACCAGTTTTCCTGAAGAAGTGAAAGTAAATGAAACGGATAAAAGCGAATTTACAGCAGCAATAAAATTGGCTAAAAAAAGCGATGTGGTAATTATGGTTTTGGGTGAACACGGTTTTCAAAGTGGTGAAGGACGAAGCCGAACAAAACTAGATTTGCCTGGTGTGCAACAACAATTATTAGAGGCCATTTATAAGGTAAATAAAAACATAGTTTTAGTGCTAATGAATGGTCGACCATTAGCCATTACTTGGGCAAATGAACACATTCCTGTAATAGTAGAAGCTTGGCAATTAGGTTCTCAAACAGGTAATGCCATTGCATCTACGCTATTTGGCGATAATAATCCAAGTGCGAAAATTACAATGAGTTTTCCACGAAGTGTGGGTCAAGTTCCTATCTATTATAATCATTATAACACTGGTCGCCCTGGTCCAAAATCTGAAGTATTTTGGTCTCATTATGGCGATGAAATTAATCAGCCATTATATCCTTTTGGTTATGGTTTAAGTTATTCAAAGTTTGAATATTCAAATCTTAAAATAGATGATTCAAATCCTCAAAAAGTAAAAATATTTGTGACTATAAAAAATACAAGTACTATTGCAGGAGAAGAGATTGCTCAGCTTTACATTCATCAAAAAATTGCAAGCATAGTTCGTCCTGTAAAGGAATTAAAAGGTTTTAGTAAAGTAAAAATAAATGCTGGTGAAACAAAAGAACTTGAATTTGATTTAACAGATAAAGAGCTTGGTTTTTATAACAATGAAGGAAATTTTGTTGTTGAAGCAGGAGCTTTTGATGTAATGGTTGGAACAAGTTCTGAACAAGGATTAGTAGGAGTTTTTAATAAAAAATAATTTATCATTCATAACAAAACTAATATGCAACAAAAAACGAAATGGGGTCAATTTGGAAGTTTAATTATCGTATTTTTCTTTTGGGGGTTTGTTGCTGCCAGCAACGATATTTTAATACC
>JANYEB010000011.1 GCA_025363355.1 Chitinophagaceae bacterium
TAAAACAGCCCCTTACATACACCTAAACAGCCCCTAGAAGGCAGTAAATAACACACTAAAGGCAGTAAATAAGGCACTAGATACAGCAAGTAAGTAACTGAAGGCAGTAAACAAGGGGGATAACTAATAAATTAATAAACCAATAAACTAACACAATTTTAAAAACACGCTATGAAACAAAAATTAGTAATAATACTTTTATGCTTTTTTATGATAAAAGCAATGGGGCAAAACTTAAGAATGAAGTATTACACTTCGGATGGTATAACAACACCAATGAGTAGTTTTGAAACTTCCTATTTTGATAAATTGTTTGATTTGGTGTACGTAAATGGGGTACTAACAAAAAATAAGAACTTCAGTAATCCCAAGCCTATGTCGGATATTCCTATTACCCCTTTTGATAAAAATGCCAGTAATTTCCCTGAAGTAATAATTATTAATTTGTCTTCCTTTCCTATAACAGGACTAACCCTTGACTTAGCACAAGCTAATTGTTTAATACAATATGTTAAAGATGGGGGTATATTAATTGGCAATATTGAACAACTGACAATTACCGAAACAACTGGTTGGGCTGCTGAATATATAGCTAAAGAATTATTATGTAATAATGTAAACTTATCTTACAAAAGCTATTTTCCTAATAATGCTATTTGTGATGCAAAACTAACTCAATACCACCCACACGATGGGTTACTCTTATTAAATGAAAATGGAGCAAATGAAGTTGGTACAACACAATCCTATGATGTAATAGTTGGAATGCCATCTGAGAATACTATAATTGCTAATCATTGTGCAAGTAACAATATGTTAAATTGTAATCAAAAAGAAGCTTTTCAGTACATTATACCTGCATATCCTGGCTTGGGTACTTTATGTCCAAATAATACTTGCGATGTTAAAGGATTTGCTATGTTAAATGGAGAAGGTGCTAGTGGACAAATTTTTGATAATAGCAACCAATTAAACAATAATTGCATACAATTAATTTACGATTTTTTACACGATCCAGCAGCTATGCAAAAAAGGTATGCTTGGACTAATATTAAAGCAAATAATAATATTGATTGCCCCCAACAGTGCCTACAGGCTATTCAAATACACCACTTACCACACCTACACCTATTCCAACTGTAATTGCTTCACCAACTATATTAAGTAATGTTTGTCCTGCTTTAACAGTAAATCTATTATCAAAAATTCCCCCCAACTCTACTCCTGCAAATATGGAATTGCGATGGTTTAAAAATAAATCTCATTATGGTGAGCAATACCTAACAGTTACTGCTGCTACAACTGGCACTTACTATGCTTATTATTTTGATATAACTAATAACTGTTATCGTTTAGCTTCTGCACCAATTAAGGTTGAAACTATTGCTTGTAATATATGCACAAGTGATTTTGCAAGTTTAAACCCAACTGTATTATCAGGCTTTACTGGAAATGTTGGAGGCAGCTATCCTCATGGGTTATACTAGATAAAAAGTGATATAACAATTACAAATCATACAAGTTTTGAAAATGCTGAAATTTTGATAGAGCCCAATGTAACCATTAATGTTGCAGATCATATTGGTGCAGAACTGAAAATTATCAGCTCTCATTTACATACCTGCAATGGCAGATGGAATGGAATCGTAGCATTAAGAAACTCAAGAGTAGTAATTGATGGTACAGAAGATAATACAAATAATATTCACACATCTACATTAATTGAAGACGCAGAAATTGCGATTACTCAAAATGGAGAAGTAAAAGATCCAACAGGTGATGATCCAATATTATCTATTAATAACACCATATTTAACAGAAATAATATTGGCATAAAAATAACCGACCCATTTTACTATTCTACTGGTATAGGGTTTAACACAAAAACAGCTACAAAAAATTTATATAATTGTGATATTAAAAACATTCTTTTTACTTCAAGAGAGATTCCATTTACACAGGGACAGTATGACTGGCATAACTTTGAAACAATAAGCGGAAATAAGTCTGTCCTTTATCCCGGAATACCATCAAGTTATGCTGCACCCTATATTGATGATGCTACTTATTTTGATAATAAACCAAAAGCATTTTTAAAAGACCCAATTAATTTAGGTATTTATACAACTCAAAAACCACTTGCAGGTATAGTGTTGGATAATTTAAGCTTTGTGAATGTAAATAATGAAAAAACTAGCGTAAAAATTGGTACAGAAACACCAGTAGGCGATTTTGGACAAATTAACATTTTTGATAATTTACAATATGGTATAAAAGCCAATGATGCTAATTTTATCGTTACCAATTGCAGCTTTCAAAAGCCTGTCGGGGTAGGCATTGGTATTTATGCCGATTTAAATGGAGATAACTTTCACTATGGAGGCACCGTTGCTGGTAATTTTAAAAATATTAACAAAGCAGTTATAAGCAAAAATGCTGGTAAACCTGCTAATGCTTTTTTCAATATGAACAATGCTATTAGTATTACTGGTTACGACGAAGTTGAAGTAAAAGGATGTGAGATAAGAAGCAATCAGGATTATACAAGCATCGCCAAAAATGGTGAGTATGGTATAAGTGTAGGTAGTAATGTATTCAGCAAAATAGTTATTGAAAAAAATAATATAGCCAATATCAGAAATGGCATTAGTTATGGTGGTGCAGCAGAAGGTGGTCAAAATTATTTTGGAATATTAGAAATAAACAACAACGTAATTAATAAAGAATTGTCTGTTGGAGATATGCCCAATGGCTTTGTAGAAAACGCCATCACAGCAAGTGCTTATGTTGAAGCTAAATACAGCAATAGCATACCATTAAATGTAAAGGATAACAAAATTTTTAATGCCTACAATGGTGTTTGGTTAAGTGGATGGATTAGCAAAAACTTCAATGTTCTAAATAATGAAATTCATTTAGAAACTGATGCGTCCATTGCACCAAGTGGTAAACACTATGGCATCAAAGTAGATGGTGGGTATACAGCAGATTTGCAGTATCAATATGCAACTGATGAAAACGGTGGATTAATACTTGACCCCCAAGGCAACCCGACCACAATTCCATTTGGTTCTACAGGCACTAACTTAATACAAGATAATAAAATTTATGGAGCTGGCATTACCCCTACAGTTGGCGTTAAACCAAATGCAGGTATATGGCTTAGTCAGCAATTTAACACCAACATTGGTTGCAACAAGGTATGGGCAAGCGATAATGCCTACAAGTTTGAGGGTTTGTGCTTGCTAACTAAATTTATGGATAACTTCATTTATGAAGACAATCACTATGGCTACGCTTTATACGAGGGTGCTCAGATAGGTAAGCAAGGGCAGGAAGTTAATAGCACTGCAACAAGTGACGATGTATGTGTGAGCAATAACGATTTTAATGATAAAAATGCCTGGATTACTGCATACACAAGCACAAAACAAAGTATGACTTATACCAATAATAGTGACCCATTAAAATCACCATTGGTTATAAGAACTGGTGCTGCATATAATAGGTTTAACCCTGACGGGGTTAGTTGGGCTGACCCAAGTTTAACACAATTTATTTATGGTATTGGCAATGGTTTAGTAACTACATCAACTTTATATGATGGATTAGAGTGCGAAAGATGTGCTTTGCATCCTGAGGCAAAACACATAAAACATAGCCTTATAGAACTGATGGAGGAAATTGCGGCAGGCACTACCACCATACCCAACGACCAGCCTTTTGAAAGGTTGGAAGTGATGCAGCAACAGCTATATGAATTGGTAAGAGCAAGACCAGAAATAGCACAAAACAGTAGCGATATACAACAGTTTATCTACGATAATCAATGGAGCAGCCTCGACTTTATTTACTATGCAGGCTACTATGCAAGTAAAGGTAATATGGATATGGTTAATAGTTTGTTGAACTATTGGATACCTACCAACAGCGAACAAGATAATAACTATCACACTTATTACGAATGGTTAGTGGCGATGTATAACAATCCTAAATGGAAACCAGATATTGAACTGGTAAGAGAAATGGCAAATAAATGCCCAATAAAAGATGGCACTGTTATTTATGCAGCACGAAATTTATACAACGCATTAACAAGAAAAATAAATAAGTTTGATAATGCTTGTGAAGGCAATAATACTGGTGCAAGAGGTATTAAGAAACAAGTGGAAATGATAAGATTGAAACAACCTAAAGCAAAAACAGTTGTTGATTATAAAAATCAAACCGTTTCCATTTATCCCAATCCTGCAAAATCAATTGTGAATATCACAACAGTAAAAGATGGTATAAAACAAATAGAGTTTGTAAGTGTTTTAGGTAAAACAGTAAAAATCGTTTCAGTCAGCAATCTAAAAAATACACAGGTTAACACAAGTGATATACAAAAAGGAATATTTTTGATTAAAATAACTACTTCAAAAAATGAAGTAATTATACAAAAACTAATAATTGAGTAGTATGCTAACTATTAATATTATACAAAACAATACCCATAAATTATTTATGGGTATTGTTTTGTTTTTAACTTCCAATTTAAAAGCTCAAACCAACCTTGTACCTAATCCAAGTTTTGAACAATACACAATTTGTCCAAATAATACAACTATAAGTGGAGTTCACAATTCTAAACCTGATGATTGGAATAAGCCTGATGTTAGAAATGCTGTATATTTTAATATCTGCCAAAACTTGCCACCGCATCTTGGTATTCCTTATAATGGTTTTGGGGGTAAATTTTCCTATCAATATCCAAGAACAGGTGATGCTTATGTTGGTTTGTCTTATCTGAATAGTGGTTATCAAAATTATATACAGACACAATTATTTGATAGCTGTAAAAAGGGTAGAAAATATTATGCAGAGTACGATGTAAATTTATCTAATGCAAGTAAGTATGGCTGCAACAATATAGGTATGCTGTTTACTAAAAATGCTGTATATGCAGATACCGTGAACCAAAATCTTTTACTTGCTAATCCACAAATATTAAATTATGGCAACCCAATAGTAACCGATACTATGGGTTGGGTGAAAATAAGCGGCATTTTCACTGCACAAGGTGGTGAGCAATATTTAACACTCGGTAATTTTAAGAGTGAGTCTAACACACAAACAAAAATTGTAACCCCTACAGGCTATGGTGGTAGTGCTTATTATGTTGATGATGTGGCGGTTTATGGTTTAGATAGCTTTTGTTTAAAAGCAAGTGCAGGCAAAGACACAGCCATAACAGTTGGTGATAGTGTTTTTATAGGTAGTTATACCAATGGTATAGATAGCATTAAATGGTTAAATGGTAATAATGTTATTGATAGCATACGCCCTGGTTTTTGGGTACATCCTACTGCAACAACAAGCTATATTTTACAACAAGTGGTGAATGGTTGTTTTAGTGCAGATACTGTTGTGGTTACAGTGGGTACTGTGCCACTAAAGTTTATTAGTTATACCCTTGTTTCGTCATTGCGAGGAACGGAGCAATCTATAGAAAATATTTGGCAAACTGCCAATGAAATTAATGTTTCGCATTTTTATATTCAACGTTCTTTAAATGGCAAAGACTTTACTGCTATTGGAAAAGTAAAAGCACAAAACAAACTAACAAATGAGTATAGTCTTACTGATGAAACTCCAAACGAAGGATTGAATTATTACAAAATCGAAAGCGTAGATTTCGATGGAAGAAAACAATACAGCGAAACAAGAATTTTAAACTTTAAACCACAAACCTTGAACGGCATTAGCATTTTCCCTAACCCTGCAAAAGACTTTGTAACTATCGAATCAAAAGATATTATCAAACAAATAAAAGTTATAAACCAAGTTGGGCAAATCGTTTATTCAAATACCATAAATCGAACATCCTACATATTAAATCTAACGTTATTTAGCAATGGCTTATACATCGTTCAAACCACTAAAACAAACGGAGAAACAAGCACACAAAAGCTAACTATCAATAATTAAATGCACATAACTAATTGGTAATTGATTATTTACAATTAAAATGTAAAAACTTACATTCAAGAAATCGTCTCTTACACTGAATCAATGGCAGCTTACACTGCATCAATGACAGGTGGCGGTCAAGAAATCAACACTTACATTCAATCAACGAACACTTACATTCAAGAAATCGTCACTTACACTGAATCAATGACAGCTTATACTGCATCAATGACAAGTGGCGGTCAAGAAATCAACACTTACATTCAATCAAACGACACTTACACTCAAGAAATTTTTGCTTAAAGTCAATCAATAAATGCTTGCATTTAAGAAATTAATAGAGGCAGTAAATAAACGAACAGCAATACTATATCTACGAATTAATAAAAGCTAAATAAATGTTAAAGTGGTCTGGAAACTTGGGTGTAAATCTGGTAAACCACTAATTTAGATTTATAAAAAACAATTCATTCACGCTAAAATTATTTTTTTATGACAAAAAGAGAAGAAGCAAAATTATCAATGTATCGCACCGTACAACAATTTTGCAACAATAACCTAACAATCATTAATACCAATGCAGCATTCGTTGCTGTACTAGCATTAATCGGTGCAAAAATTGCAACACTACTCACTAACGAAACAGCAGCACGAAAGAAAACAAAAGGGGTGGCACAAGACAAAGGCTCACAACGTGCAACCCTTTGTTTAAACGCTTTCGATATTGCAGCAACAGTATTTGCTTATGCAAGTGAAGTCAATAATCTTACCTTGCAACAACTTGTAAAGTTCACGCTCACCGACTTAGAAAAAACGAAAGACGAATTACTTGTACCAACTTGCAACAACATTAAAAAAGCAGCATCAGACAACCTTGCAGCACTTGCAACTTATGGGATTACAGCACCTACATTAACAGCATTTCAAAACAACATTGACTTATACAGTGGAGCAGTTCCCAAACCTCGTTCAGCTAAAACAGCTAAGACAACAAGTAATAAAACTGTAAAAGCTACATTCAAAGAAATAGACACCATATTCAAAACAAGAATGGATAAATTAGCAGGAAGTTTTCGCACAACTGCACCTAACTTCTTAACAGAGTACAAAGAAGCAAGAAAAATCGTTGACCCAAGTTCTGGTGGTGGTTCAGAGAAACCTAAAACAGACACACCAAAATAGGTCAGACCAACCCTGCCATCAATAACAACGGCAATGGAAATCAAATCAACATTTGCAGCACATTGGCAAGGCTAAAGCCAAAAACAGCCTTGCCAAAGAGCTGCAAAGTAGTAAAACATCAACAACAGTATTTCAATTGGGCAGACTGCACAATGTGGATTGACAGAATAAGAAGGGCTACACATAACATAGGGTTTGGCATTATTGGGGCTTGACGAATATAGCCTCAACATTTGTTCTTTATTATACTTCAGTTCGGGCTTGACGTTATAAATTTGGCTTATGAATAAACCATCAGCAATATTGCAATCATTGGGCTTCGGTTATGGGCAGACGGAATTCTAATTCCCCAACAAACGCCAAGCCTTTTTCGTTGGTGGCAACCTTAAAAGACAGAGTGAAAGTTCCTATATCAAAAGAATTAACAAACACATTAATACTACTTTGTATCGCTATTACGAGTGTTGGGCTTTATGACCTATACTCAACAGGACAAAAACGTTTTGACCAAAACATTATATTCATAATCTTGTTTGGCGTTTCATCACTTATATTCATTTGGCTTCTCTTAGACAAAAGAGTTGAGTTTAAGGACAACAATAAAGTTCGTAAAGCTGAGAGGCGGTTACAAATTCCATTTTCATCAACTTCCACTCTTTTTATTTTCATAATCGCATCATTCTTCTTAGTTGCTGGTCTTGCTGCTACTTTTGGAGACAAAGACACTGCAAGTGGATTGCCAATGTTATTCATAGGCTTATTGGTTATTATCTTGACCATAATAGCTGTTGAAAATTCTAAGATTTGGTTTTCAGACAGCAGCAATATTGAAGATGACATTGAAAGAATAAATAATACACCAAAAGAAAGCTATCCAATGTATCAAGACGGAATATTTTCTTATATTGAAAAAGCATTTACAATTAAACTTAACAAAGAAATTAAGACAATAAGTTGGGACGAGATAACTTTAATTAGAGCATATAAAATTGACCAATTTGCATATGACTGCATTGTGATTGAAATTCATTTAAGAGAAACGTTTATTACAATCAACGACCAAACAGAAGGACATATGAAGTTTATGGACACAGCATTTGAAAATCTATCTAACTTTAAGAAAAATTGGTTTCCTGTTGTTGCGTTTCCTGCTTTTGAAACAAACTTGACAACCATATACGAGAAACAGACAATGGAAGATGAAAAAGGCTGCCACCAACATTAGGTTTGGCATTATTGGGGCTTGACGAATATTGCCTCATCATTTGTTCTTTATTGAGCTTCAGTTCGGGCTTGACGTTATAAATTTGGCTTATGAATAAAACATCAGCAATATTGCAATTATCAACTTCGGTTATGGGCTGACGGAACTCGAATTCCCCAACAACGCCAAGCCTTTTTCGTTATGTGCCATACTACCCAACAGTTTCACTAGAGTTGGAAGAACAGTAAAATGTCTTTATCATTTGGGTTGACTTGACCTAAAGTCATAAGCAAGTGGACAGTGTACGCAGTTTGACAATCAC
>JANYEB010000076.1 GCA_025363355.1 Chitinophagaceae bacterium
TTTTTTATGATATCACTGATAGAAAAGAAACAGAAAAAAAGTTGCTTGAAAGTGAAAAAAGGTTTAGAAATCTAGCAGAAAATTTGCCAGTTCCTGTAACAAGTTTTCACGCAGAAAAAGGTTTAATATTTGCTAATAAAAAACAAAAAGAATTAATTGGATACACCAATAAACATATAAAAAATCCGAGTGATTTTGAAAAATATATTGTAACAGACAATCTGCATTCAAATGAAAAGCAACGTTATTTAAACCTGCTAAACATTTTAAAAACAAATGAAGAAACCAACCCAATTTTACTACCCTCTTATGAAATGAAAATATTGTGTTTAGATGGTGTTACCAGAACTTTTGAAATAAGCGAAACCATTTATGGAAAAACACTTTACTCCATTTTACATGATATAACGAAACAACGAATAGCAGAAAAAAAATTACTAGATAGTGAAAAACAATTTAGAAATATAGTTGAAAATTTACCTATTCCATTGCTAAGTTTAAATCCAATTACTGGTGATTTTTTTGCCAATAAAAAACATCAAAATATAATTGGTCATCACAACACAAAAAATAATAAAAAGGAAAAAGATTTAAGCAAATTCAGCATTGATGATTTGGTTGATGAAAAGTCCAAAACTCATTTTCAAAAGCTGATAGAAAAAGTAAAATCGAATGATGCAAATGCCACCATTTTAGAGCCTAGTTATAAAATTGAAATTGTTTGTAGAGATAAAAAAAATAGAACATTTGAAATTACTGAAAATATTTTCGGAAATACGCTTTACTCAATTTTTCACGATATTACAGATCAATTGAAAGCAAATGAATTATTAAAAGAAAGCGAACAAAAGTTTAAAGCTTTGGCCGAAAATATGCCAATGTCTATTGGTGGATATGATTCTAATGGTAATGTTATCTTTTTAAATGCCCACTTTACATTAACAACTGGATACTCTTTTAAAGATGTTCCAACAGTTAAAGAATGGTATAAAAAAACCCAGCCAAAAATAAGTAAACGACAAGCTTTTTACGAACATTGGATGAAAACTGTTGATGACTTTAGAACAAAGAGAATTAAGATAAAACCTGAAATAAAAGCTACATCTCGTTGTAAAGATGGTAGCTTCAAACACTTTATTTATTCGTTTAGTGTTTACAAGGATACTACCTATTTTTTAATCATTGATATTACTGAACAAGAAAAAGCAAAAAAAGAACTTGAAAAGTCACATAAAGAACTTAGAAATTTAGCCTCATATCTTCAAGATGTAAGAGAAGACGAAAGAAAAAATATATCAAGAGAAATTCACGATGAACTTGGACAGCAAATTACAGGAATGAAAATGGACATAAGTTCTATTTTTAAAAAAAGACAAGCAATTGATGAATTTGAAGAACTAAAACGAAAAGAAATAATTGAAGCATTTAATAACACCATTAAAAGTGTAAGAAAGATAGCAACACAATTACGTCCAAGTATTTTAGATGATTTGGGAGTTATTGCTACATTTGAATGGCTAATTCAAGATTTCAAAAAAAGAACAGGAATAGAATGTATTTTTTACTATAAAATCAATGAAGACCAAATTAATATCGATTTAAAAAATAATTTGTTTAGAATATTACAAGAGTCTCTAACAAATATAACAAGGCATTCGTCAGCAACATCTGTGAATATTGATTTCTTTATTGCAGAAAATCAAATCAAATTAATCATTGCTGATAATGGAAAAGGGTTCAATCAAAATTCGCCAAAGGAAACATTAGGAATAATTGGTATGAGAGAGAGAACTTCAATACTCAATGGAACTTTTTTTATAGTGAGCGAAAAAATGAAAGGAACAAGAATTACTATATCAGTACCCCTCAAAAAATAAGAATATGAAAATACTAATTGGAGATGATCACAGCGTTGTTAGAAAAGGGCTTATTCAAATTCTAAAAGAGGCCTACCCTTTTGCTGAAATAACAGAAGCAACTGATGGTCCAGAACTGTTTAAGCACGCATTAAAGAACACTTACGAAATTATTATTTCAGATATTACAATGCCAGGCAGATCAGGAATTGATTTTATTAAAGAAATAAAAGATGTTCAGCCCAAAACGCCTATACTTATTCTTAGTATTCACCCTGCAGAATTATATGCTTTGCGAACAATTAAAGCTGGTGCTTCTGGATACATTAATAAAGAAAGTGCACCTGAAGAATTAATCATAGCAGTTAAACAACTTATCAGTGGAAAGAAATATATCACACAAGACGTTGCAGAAATATTGTTTGATTACAAGAGAAATAATAGCGATTTGAAAGTGCACGAAACATTGTCAAACCGAGAATTTGAAGTTTTTAAACAAATTGCTTCTGGTAAAACATCAAACCAAATTGCAACGGATTTGGCACTTAGTTCAAATACTGTAAGCACATATAAAACAAGGCTTTTAAATAAAATGAATCTGAAAAATACTGCCGAAATAACCAGATATGCCATTGAAAATAAGTTAATTTAAAAATGTAGGTTTTAAACTACAACAATTGTCTAAACTTAACTATAACTACAACAAATTCAAAACTAGACATTTGCAAATATAACCCCGTTTCTTAAAATCAATACCTGAAAAATATTTCTTTCTCTGTTAATCCAATTGTGTACATTTACATAGTTGCGACGATAAAGTCACATATCCCAAATCCATAATGTACTAATATACCCTTATTAATCAACATCCTATCTATGAATTTTTTGTACAAACCTTTGTTTACTTTTTGTTTACTAGCAATTATTCTATTCGCCAACATTTCAGGCAGCAGCAGCAGTTGGTCTGGAATAAATCTAACCCCTGATGAAATGGAATATAGCGTTAAATTTCAACTTTCTCGTGGCGGAAATTGCAAAGGTGAATGTGAAAAAATAATGCCAACCTTAGACAGGTTTATCAAAAATGAATATCCGGCTAAAAGCCTTGTCAATATTCTAGGCGAACCCAATTCACAAATCAAGAACAACCTTTCAGTTACTTTTGTCTATAATCTTGCTGCAAGTAATACCAATACATTACTTACCTTAAATATCAAAGGCGGCAAATTAGAAAGTTATACTATAGTAGGTAACTAATTACATTATAAAATGTAAGTCAACTTTCAAGAAACAAACAGTTTTCCACATTTAATGTGTATTAATTACATTTTGAATAAATCTAATTAATATTGCTTCTAATTCATCAAACCAAAACTTATGGATTTTAGAAATTATACCGTTCCTTACAAAGTTGACGAACAGTACTCGAAGAAAGCAGCATACTTTTCTATGGAGTTTGCAATTCACCAACCATTAAAAATATATAGTGGTGGTTTAGGATACTTATCAGGCTCTCATTTAAGAGGTGCTTATGAGTTAAAACAAAATATGATTGGTATTGGTATTTTGTGGAAATATGGTTACTATGATCAAACACGAAATCAAGATCAAACATTGCAACCAGCTTGGATGGAAAAAACACCAACTTTTCTTGAGGATACTGGCATTAAATTTCAAATTACAATTCACGATTCCCAAGTTTGGGTAAAGGCATTATATCTTAACCCAGAAACTTTTAATTCTGCTCCATTATTTCTATTAACTACAGATTTACCAGAGAATGATCATATTTCTCAAACCATAACACATCGTTTATACGATGCAAATGTTTCAACTAAAGTTGCCCAATTTATTTTATTAGGTGTTGGTGGTGCTAAACTAATTGATGAATTAGGTTTCAATCCAGATGTTTATCATTTAAATGAAGCTCACGCTATTTCTTCAGCATTTTATTTACTTCAAAACAAATACAAAAGTGTAGATGAACTTAAAAAGCATTTAGTATTTACTACACATACACCTGAAGAAGCTGGTAATGAAAAGCATGATATTTACTTATGTCATAAAATGTCTTATTTCTGCGGATTAAGCTTAGATGAAGTAAGAAGACTAACAGGTTTGTATGATGACCAATTTAATCATTCGCTTGCTGCTTTGAGATTTGCAAGAAAATCAAACGGCGTATCAAAACTTCATGGTGAGGTAAGCAGAGAAATGTGGGGTAAGTTTGAAGGAATATGCCCAATTACTTCAATTACAAATGCTCAAAATTTTACATATTGGGCAGACGAACCTTTATATAGATTTTTAGATACTAATAACGATTTTGGAATTGATGATAGAAAATGGTATTTAAAGAAAAGAGCTTTTGAAATAGTTGCAGATCAAACTGGAAAATTATTTGATCCTAAAGTTCTAACAATTGTTTGGGCAAGAAGATTTGCTGGTTACAAACGTGCAGATATGTTAACTTATGATATGGAACGTTTTGAAAAAATGTTAAATAACGCAAAACATCCTGTTCAAATTATTTGGGCTGGAAAACCTTACCCAGTAGACTATCCAGCAATTACTCAGTTCAATAATCTTGTTCAATTAAGTAAAAAATATAAAAATGTTGCTGTATTAGTTGGCTATGAATTATTCTTGAGTAGAAGATTAAAACAAGCTGCTGATATTTGGTTAAACAATCCTCGTGT
>JANYEB010000087.1 GCA_025363355.1 Chitinophagaceae bacterium
TGCTAAAAAAGAAAAACATCTTTTTGCTTTGGAAACCGATGGAGGAGGTTTTTCGCCAAGAGGATTTAGTTTTAAGATGAGTGATGAGCAACTTAAAAAAGTGCAATCTTGGTTATCATTGCTTCAACCTTATGGTACTTATAAATTAGAAGCTGGTGGAGGTGGAGCAGATATTGGTCCTTTGGCTGGCGATAAATTAAAAACACCAATTGCTGAATTGTTACCCGATAGTCAACGTTATTTTGATATTCATCATACCAATAACGATGTATTTGAAAATGTTAATAGGAGAGAGCTGCTATTGGGTGCAGTTAATATGGCAGCACTAATTTATTTAATTGATAAATATGGGTTGTAACGAGAGGATTTTACCCTAATTTGCCTCAATTTTACCCTTTTTCGGCAGAATTTTACCCTACTTATCGATTATTTTACCCTACTTATCGATGCTTTTACCCTACTTATCGATAATTTTACCCTACTTATCGATAATTTTCCCCGTTTTATCGACAGTTTCACGATAAAGGATGCCTTTTTCGGGGAAAATGATGGGCAAAAGGGGGAATTTAGATATAAAAAAGCCCCACACAATATGTGCAGGGCTACAACTATGAACCAAAACCAACTATTTATATAGAAAATCTATCCATTAAAATACTTCCAAAATAAAATTGTTTGTGAGTATTTGCTCTAGGTACTTCTTTGTTTAAATTACTTTGAGTTGTTCTTTTAATAATCGTTGAGTCTATGATGGTTTTATTAAACTCTTTTTCCTTCTCTTTAAGCTCCCTTGTTCTTTCGTCAAGCTCTCTTTTTTGCTCCTCTATTTGTTGTTTTAATTCTTCTCTGCTGTTCTTATATTCTTCTAATTTGTCGTCAATATCATCCTTTTTATCATCTTTTATATTGTTTTCTGTTCTTTTTAGACCATTTGTAGTCATTATATACTCAACATCAGAATCGTAGTTAAAAGATTTTTCATCGCTAGAATAATTACCATTAAACTCATTCCAATCATTGTTGTTATTAAAACCAATTGTCATTCGTGAGTTATGGTTCCAATAGGTTTCGCTATTTACTTTTATTCTTTTGCCAACAGGTACTGCAATAGTTATAATGACATGTTGGTTTCTAAATTTATCTACTTTATTAACGGCAATGCCTTTATCAATTTTTAAACTTGAATCTTGTTGTAAAATCTTCAAATCAATTTTCTCAGCTTTTAAATTAGCATCGGTCTTGCTGCTTCCATTTGATAATTTTACCATCACTACTTTAAAACTATCTGTATTAGATTTTACAATTCGAATGTTATAGTTTTTTACATAGGCAGTGTCCTCATCAATATTTGCAAAAGGTTCGATATTCAACCAAGAATGATTGTAATATTTATCAAAAGCTTTTGTAGAAACAGTTAATGAATTTACTTGTGGATTAGTGAGAGCAATTGTTTCTTCAACTGGATTGTTTTTATATTTGATAGAATTGAATAGAGTAGCTATTAGCATTATCAAACAAACCCAACCCACTGTCCATAATCCAGCAAATGTGTAGCGAATGGCGTTACTATTTCTCTTTGCTTTTGCTAATCGGCGAATAATGAATGTTAAAGCACCAACAATAGGAAGCCATATAAATAGTATTAAAGTTCCCCAGGCAAAAATATTTTGCCAACCATCGTTAATAATATAACCCTTTGCTGGCAATAATCCTGTTAATGCAATACCTGCTGCAAATAATCCAATTAGTATTGCAGTTACCGAAATACCTATTATGGTGTAAGCAAATATTTTGAATAGTAGCACTATAAAATCACCTAGAGATCCTCTATTTTTTTTGAATGTTGTATTAACTTCTTGAGAGAATTGTTGTGATTTTTGAGAAGTGCTAGATGCAAATTCATTTGCTTTTTGAGATACTTCTTCTCCCCATTGTTGAGCTCTTTTTCCAAAACCTTCCATATCGCTTTGAATGGTGTTTTTTATGCTATTCAAATCAATTTTTTCTCCTTTCATTTCTAGTTTATCTGCAGTTGTTACAGCCTCTGGCAATACCAACCAAAGTATTACATAAAATATAATTGTTCCTGGACTAACAGAGACGCTAAAAAAATCTCCATAGTTAAAAAAGTTGTGACGATTAAAATTAAATGCAAATGATAAAAATGGAATTGCAAATAATAATCTTGGAATCCAAATACTCACTCCAAAATATTGAGACAAGCCGCTACAAACACCTGCAATTATTTTTTCATCTGGGTCTCTAAACAATCTTTTTCTAACACTTCCAATAACTTTGGTAGAACTGCTTGGTATCACTACCCATAGAATTAAATATGGTAAAAATGTTGCACCAAAAAAGATAACAGCTAAAATTCTGATAATGGTAGTATCTGTTCCAAAGTAATTTGCAATACCACTGCAAACACCACCTAGAACTTTATTATTTTCATCTCTAAACATTTTTGTTTTAGCAGTTGCACTAAAATTGCTTCCTTTAGATTGTTTTTGTTGAGAAGAAGTACTGTCTGTTGGTTGCTCTTTAACAAAAGCTTCTTCAGCTTCAAAATCTTCTGGTCTGCCCATACTTGCAATAATTTTATTAATGTCATCATCGCAAATACAAGTAGTGCCTTTCTTTAAAGTTTCTTCAAACAATTCTCCTATTCTACCTTCAATATCATTAATAATTTCGTCCTTGCCTTCTTCGTTGGCAAAAAAGCGGCTTAAGCTTTCTGTATATTTTTTTAATATTTCATAAGCAGACTCCTCAATTGGAACCACCCTGCCCTGAAAGTTGATATTTATTACCTTTTTCATATTAGTTAAGTTTATTGGTTATAGTTGTTGGTTTCTGTTGTTGGTTGTTCTAATGTTTCGTTTGTGATGGTGTGAACTGCATCTGCAAGTTCTTTCCAGGTTCTTTCAAGTTCCGCATAAAACTCAAGACCTTTTTCTGTCATCACAAAATACTTTCGTGGTGGTCCACTATTGCTTTCTACCCAACGATACGTTAATAATCCAGCATTTTTTAATCTTGTTAAAAGTGGGTAAAGCGTGCCTTCGAAAATTTGCAGTTGAGCCGATTTCATTTTATCTACAATATCACTAGGATAAACTTCTCCTTTTCTTATCACAGATAGAATACAAAACTCAAGCACTCCTTTTCGCATTTGACTTTGTGTGTTTTGAATATCCATAAAAATTATTTTTTGATTTACGATTTTGATTTACGATTTCTTAATTAGCACATTAAACTTCTTCTTCTAGCAAAAGCCGTTCTGCCATTTTTTTGAATATTCCATAAGTCTGCACTACTAAATACATTTTTTTCAAATTGATTTTTTGAAGCAGCATTTTTTATTTCATTGTTAGAACTTGTAACTGGTTTGTTACTTAATGTTTGTGTTTGTGTGTTTGCATTTTTCATTTTGTATAATTTTTTAGTGTTTTTATTTTTATTATTTATTGTCTTTTTGTTTTGACAATGCAAACATAATATAATATTTGGTACTATGTAAAACATAATACCTTGTTTGTTGTAGTAATTTAGATAAGAAAGTATTGTTTGTAATACATAAACTCAATGCAGATAAGGATTATAGCGTTTCAACTATTTTTGAAAATATTTTTTTTGCTTTTGATGAACGGCAAAATAAATGGATAAAAATAATCGCATAATTGCGATTAAAGCCTTTTCTTTGCATTATCGTATAAAAACGATAAATATAAAATGGCTATCAATAAATCAGAAAAATTCACACTAGAAGAACAAGAATTAGCTGCTTTTGCTAAAGCATTATCTCATCCTGCAAGAATCGCAATTTTGAAAGTATTGGCAGAAAAAAACGAATGTATTTGTGGCGAAATAGTAGAAATTTTGCCACTTGCTCAAAGTACAGTGAGCCAACATTTAAAAGAATTAAAAGATGCAGGATTGATAAAAGGCGAAATTGATGGAGTAAAAAGTTGCTATTGCATTAATTGGCAAAACATTGAGAAATTAGCAGGAGAGCTTGGATTTTTATTCGCACAAATGAAAACTAGCAACAAAAATTCTTGTTGCTAACGTATATATATTAATAATCTTTTGCGTATTTGCTCATTTGATGCTTTACGTAAAACAAAACAAAAAATTATGCAAACAGATAATCAATTAAAACAATTAGTAAAAGATAAATACAGTCAAATTGCTTTGCAATCTACTGATGATAACAAAGCTTCTTGCTGTGGTGCTGGTGGTTGTAGCACAGAAGTGTATAATATTATGACTGATGATTATAGTGAATTAGAAGGTTATAATCCTGATGCAGATTTAGGACTTGGCTGTGGTTTGCCAACTCAGTTTGCTAAAATTAAAAAGGGAGATGTGGTTGTTGATTTAGGAAGTGGTGCTGGCAATGATTGCTTTATTGCAAGAAAAGAAACAGGAGAAACAGGCAAAGTAATAGGCATCGATTTTACAGAAGCAATGGTTGAAAAAGCAAGAGCAAATGCTGAAAAATTAAACTTCCATAATGTTGAATTTAGACAAGGCGATATTGAAAAAATGCCAATTACGTCAAACGTAGCAGATGTAATTGTTAGTAATTGTGTATTGAACCTTGTGCCTAATAAAGACGCTGTATTTAAAGAGATTTTTAGAGCATTAAAACTTGGTGGACATTTTAGTATTTCAGATGTAGTGTTAGTTGGACAATTGCCTGATGCTTTGCGTAAAGATGCAGAAATGTATGCAGGTTGTGTAGCTGGTGCCATTCAAAAAGAAACATACTTAGAACTCATTAACAGTAATGGTTTCACCAATATTACTATTCAAAAAGAAAAGCCAATTATTATCCCAGATGATATTTTAAAAAATTATTTGAATGATGAACAATTAACCAATTTTAAACAAGGTAGCACGGGCATTTTTAGCATTACTGTTTATGCAGAAAAACCTGCTGCAAAAACTTGTTGTGGACCAGATTGTTGTAATTGAAATTATAATATTATTTACCGCAAATATTTTTTTAATATGAACGTAGAAACAAAAAATCATTGGGATAATGTTTACGAAACTAAAACATCAAATCAAGTTAGTTGGACACAAGAAGAACCCACAACTTCTTTGATTTTTATACATTCTTTTGGATTATCTAAAAATGCAAAAATTATAGATATTGGTGGTGGAGATAGCAAGTTTGTAGATTACTTAATTGAAGAAGGATTTGAAAACATTACTGTACTTGATATTTCTGCTAAATCACTTGAAAAAGCACAACAACGGTTAGGAAGTAAAGCTCAAAAAGTAAATTGGGTTGTCAGCGACATTATAGATTTTACTCCCAATACAATTTTTGATGTTTGGCATGATAGAGCTGCATTCCACTTTTTAACAACTGCCGAACAAATTGAAAAATATATGGCTATTGCAAGAGCTAGTGTTACTGGATATTTAACTATTGGCACGTTTTCTGAAAATGGTCCCAAAAGATGTAGCGGACTTGATATAAAGCAATACAACGAACAAGCTTTAACTAAAGAACTTGCAAATGGCTTTAGCAAAATACGCTGTGTTACAGAAGATCATATAACACCATTTAAAACAGTGCAAAACTTTTTGTTTTGTAGTTTTAAAAGGGCTTAAACGAATAAGAATGAAAGCAATATTTAAAAAACATAAGAAACTAATTGTTATCACAGTTTCAATTATCATTTTACAATTGATTTGGGGTTTCGATCCCAAGTTTTGCATCATCAATATCATTTGGATATTCGTTTAAAACAAGAATAATATGAAAAAGAAATTCCTTTTTATTTGTATTGAAAATAGTAACCGCAGCCAAATGGCTCAAGCATTTGCTATCATAAATGGAAAAGAAAATATTGAAGCCTTTAGTGCTGGTAGCAAACCAAGTGGCATTGTAAACCCAAAAGCAATTGCTGCAATGGCAGAACTAGGATACGACTTATCTAAGCACGACAGTAAAAGTTTAAAAGAAGTTGAAACCCTTGCTCCTTTTGATGTTGTGGTTACAATGGGTTGTGGAGATGCTTGCCCTTGGATGCCAGCAAAACAATTTATAGATTGGCAAATTCCTGATCCAAGAAATATGGAAAAAGATGATTTTAACAAGGTAAGAGACTTTATTGAAGGCAAGGTTATTGAATTAATAAAATCTGTAAGCCACTAACTATTATTTTTGCAAGATGAATGTGAAAGATGATTTGCAGCAAAGATGGTGGGCATTAGAAGCTAAGCTGCTAGAGAAGTTTGGAAAAAAGCCAGATACCGAAGCTATTCTTTTTTTAGTTGGATTACAGGAAACCGGATTTTTGGTTGAAAAAATTAGCAAAGAACAAAAACAAGATTTAATGCACGTTGCCATTTGCACAGTGCTTAGTAGTAGTGGCTTTTATAGTTTAGATGTAATTGACGAACAAGGCTGGCCACACTTTGCACAGTTAAAAGAATTACCAGTTTTAGGTTTAATGGAACAAGAAAATTTTTTAAAAGACCATATTCTCCTTTACTTTGAACAACAAGAATTTATTTAATAAATGAAGCAACTTTTTTTAGTAACAACACTACTCTGCTCAATAGGTTTATTTGCTCAAAAAGCAAAACCTAAAACAATTACTGCTGCAAAAGAAACCAGCAAGGTTGAAGCAGCAAAATCTGATGAAACAATTGTAGAAATCACAACCGATTTTGGTGTAATGACAGCTCGTTTATACAACAGCACACCATTACACAGAGATAACTTTATTAAGTTGGTGAAACAAGGTTTTTATGATAGCCTTTTATTTCATCGTGTTATCAATGGTTTTATGATTCAAGGTGGAGATCCAACAAGCAAACGTGCAGACAGTATTGCACAACTTGGTGCTGGTGAAATACCAGGAACACCAACAATTCCTGCAGAATTTAGAAGTAATCTAATTCATAAAAAAGGAGTTTTAGCAGCTGCAAGAGATGGTAATCCAGAGAAAAAAAGTAGCAATTGTCAATTCTATATTGTTCAAGGAAAAAAAACAGATTCTGCTCAACTGACTAATGGGGTTGCTTATACTAAAGACCAAAAGGAAATTTATCAACGCATTGGAGGAACACCATTTCTTGATCAAAACTATACAGTATTTGGAGAAGTTTTTATTGGAATGGATGTGATTGATAAAATTGCTGCAACCAAAGTTTATGATACTGATAGACCAGTAAAAAATGTTAGAATGAAAATCAAAATAATAAAATAATTTATTACAATTCTTTACGTCTTTGCTCCTTTGTAGCTTTGCGTGAAACTAAAACTAAACAAAATGAATTTCCCATCAAACCTACGTTACACAAAAGATCACGAATGGATTTCTTTAGAAGGCAATATTGCAACTATTGGTATCACAGAATTTGCACAAAGCGAATTAGGTGATATTGTTTTTTGTGATATCAACTCTGTTGGTAAATCTTTTGCAAGTGGCGAAATTTTTGGCAGTGTTGAAGCTGTAAAAACTGTAAGTGATTTGTTTTTGCCAGTTGCAGGAACGATTACAGAAGTTAATGCAACACTTGAAGCCCAACCAGAATTGGTAAACAATGAACCATATACTGGTGGTTGGATGATTAAAATGACTGTTGATAATGTTGCAGAAGTTGAAGCATTATTAAGTGCTGATGATTACAAAGCATTGGTTCATTAAAATAAAATTTCCTGTTATTGCTGCTATACCCATAGCAGCAATATTTTTATGGAACCTTAATTCCTAATTCCCAATTCTTAATTATTGTTCCTTTACTACATTATATTTCCGATTTTTTACTTGCTGTCAATACTGCCACTAAGGATTTTATATCTTATTAGTGATTTTATATATTTCATTGTTTATTATTGTTTTGGTTATAGAAAAAATGTAGTGATGTATAATTTATCCATTGCTTTTCCCGATAAAACAGAACAAGAGAAAACTCGCATTGCCAAAGATTTTTACCATTTATTTATTGATACTTTTATAGAAACTATTAAGCTAATTTCTATTTCTAAGAAAGAGTTTTTACGTCGTATTGATTTTGATGGAAGTTTGTTACAGGAGCTTTCAAGTAAAGAACAAAGTATTCAAATGCACTCGGGACATTTCTTTAATTACGAGTTTATGAATTTTGTTGGAGCATTGTATTTAAAGAATAATTGGCTGGGTATTTATGCACCAATGAGCAATAAAGCTATCAACAAAATAATGTTTGATATGCGTGCAAAATTTGGAACAATCTTAATTTCTAATAAAGAATTTAAATCAAGATTTCATCAATATTCAAACAAACCATATACACTTGGTTTAGCAGCTGATCAAAATCCTCACAACCCCAACAATGCTTTTTGGGTTGATTTTTTTGGCAAGAAAACCGCCTTTGTAAAAGGCCCAGAAAAGGGGTCAAAAAATCAAAATACAACAGTGGTAATGGTGTATATTAACAGAACAAAAAGAGGTTATTATAAAGTAGAAACTACGCTGTTAACAACAACGCCAAATAAAACACCAAATGGGTTTATAACAAAAGCCCTTGTTAATTTTATAGAAGAAAAAATTAAGCAGTATCCTGCTAATTATTTGTGGAGTCATAAACGTTGGAAACACGAATATGATGTTGAAAAATTTGGTCATTTGGTAATTGATTAAACACAGCAAATTCAAATGTGTTTTATTCATTATCTACTTCTATCTTCGTTCTATTGAAAGCACTTATTTACAAATCAACAGGTAGTTGGTATATCGTTGAAACCGAAACTGGCAAAAGAATGAATGCCCGTTTAAAAGGCGTTTTAAAGATAGGCAACATCACTAGTACCAATCCAATTGCAGTTGGTGACACTGTTGAATTAGAAATTGAAGATGAGCTAGAAAACACAGCTATCATCAGCAAAATATATGATAGAAATAATTATGTAGCACGTGTATCCCCTCATAACAAACATCATCATCATATTGTTGCAAGTAATCTTGATCAGAGTCTTTTGTTTGCTACACTCAAGAACCCCAAAACGTCACAAGGTTTTATAGATAGATTTTTAGTTGCTTGTGAAATGCACCACGTTCCAGCTATTATTGTTTTTAACAAAGCAGATATTTATGAAGAAAAAGAGTTAGAGCAATTTGCCAATCTTAAAAAAATGTACAACGATATTGGCTATAGAGTTGCATTGGTAAGTATGGAGCAAAATCAAGGTTTAGATATTTTAAAAAATATTCTTGCTAACAAAACAACTTTGCTAAGTGGACATAGTGGCACAGGTAAATCTACTTTTATCAATATGCTTTTTCCCGACTTACAATTAAGAACAACCGAAGTAAGTGATTGGAGTGGAAAAGGAATGCACACCACAACTTTTGCAGAGATGTTCGACCTGCCTTTTGGTGGTAAAATTATAGATACACCAGGTATTAGAGAACTTGGTTTAGTAGATATGAAGAAGGTAGAATTAAGTGGTTATTTCCCCGAAATGAAAAAGCATTTGCAAGATTGCAAGTTTAATAATTGTCTGCATATTAACGAGCCAGGATGTGCCATTAAACAAGCAATAGGCAACGAAGAAATTACTTTTGATAGATATCAGAGTTATTATAATATTCTAGAAAGTTTGGTAGATTTATCTATCAAATAAACGCCTCAACTTTTGACAATAAAACATTTTAAACAGTGACTACACTTTGCCTTGATTTTGGAAATACACGTAGAAAATGTGCTGTGTTTGTAAATAAAGACTTAGCCAATGTTATTGTATTAAATAATGATGTGGAAGACTTGGCTGAACTTATTGAACAATATCAACCAACAAATTCAATTTTATCTTCTGTTATCAATCACCCTTTAGAAGTAGAAGAGCTGCTAACTGCAAAAACACAATTTCATAAACTAAACTATCAAAGCAAATTACCTATAACAACACCTGTAGGAAAGCCTGAAACTATTGGTGCAGACAGATTAGCTATTTGTTCAGCAGCAGTAGCTATGTTTTCTAATCAACACAATTTGGCAATTGGTTTGGGTAGTTGCATTACTTATAATTTTATCAATAAATTTAGTGAGTTTTTAGGGGGCAGCATTTCTCCAGGAATGTTGATGCGTTTTAAAGCAATGAACGATTACACAGTATTACTACCTATTGTTAAGGCAGAGCATCAATTTCCATTAATTGGTTACGATACCAAGACAAATCTACAAAGTGGCGTTTTATATGGGCTTGCAAAGGAATTAGATGGTATTATTGATTTATATAAAGAAAGATATAATAATCTGAATGTAATTGTAACAGGTGGTGATGCCGAATTCTTTTCTCAGCACCTAGTAAATAAAATAAATTACGAACCCCACTTAATTTTTAAAGGATTACTTGCTATTAGCGAAGCAAATAGAACATCAATATAATTAAATTCTGTGTAGTAATTGTGTCGAAGTGATAAAACAAAAAAGGCTTCAAATTAATGAAACCTTTTGCTGTTGTAGCTCCCCCCGCTGGACTTGAACCAGCGACCATCTGATTAACAGTCATATTTTTGCCTCAAAATATGCAAATAACAAAAATATAATAAAATAGTATGAAATGCTTTACTGTAAAGGCTTTCGTTGCACAAATATAGTTGTTTGTTTATTATTTTTATGTGTTTGTTTGTTGAAAATGTATGCAAATTGTATGCAAATGCTTTTTATTTGCATACAAATACAAACAAAAAATGGACGTTATTGTTAAAGCAGCCACAGTTATAGACACCCGTAGAATAAAACAAGATGGAACTTACCCCGTTAAACTTCGTTTAACCTCTGAGCGAAAGCAACAGTATTACCCAACGCCTTACGATTTAACAAAAGAAGATTTTGAAAAAATAATGTTTGGCAAAAGATTAAACGAAAAAGAAAAGACATTAAAGAAGCAAATAGCAGCCTTTGAAAACAAAGCAGCCGATATAATAAACACCTTACCCATATTTAGCTGGAAAGTATTTGAAAAGCATTATTTAACCAATAAAGCTGCAAAAGATACCATAAGCCAAGCGTTTAAAGATTACTCAACTGATTTAAGAGAAGCGGAACGAATTGGAACAGCCGTTTCTTATGAGTGTGCAGAAAGCAGTTTAAACAAGTTTATGGCTGGTGCAAGGTTTGCAGACATTACACCCGAAACTTTGAGAAAGTATGAAAATTGGATGCTTACAAACGGCAATAGTATTACAACAGTAGGTATTTATTTGCGTTCCCTTAGAACCCTTTTTAACAATGCTATTGCCGAAGGAATGCTTACAAAAGATTACTACCCATTTGGAAAAAAAAAGTATGAAATACCAACAGGCAAGAATATAAAAAAAGCTCTTAGCCTTTCTGATATTGAGTTAATCTATAACTATAAACCCGAAGAAGGAACAACAGCAGAAAAAGCAAAAGATTTGTGGATTTATATGTATCTGTGTAATGGTATTAATGTAAAAGATTTGTGTTTGCTTAAATACGAAAATATTAAAGGTGACATACTGGAATTTGAGAGAGCAAAAACAGCAAGAACCAAAAGAACCGTAGAAGCAATTAGGGTGGTAATAACCGAAGATGTAAGAAATATAATTAATAAGTGGGGCAACGAAAACAATGACCCTAAAAACTACATTTTCCCAATATTAGAAGCTGGACTTACACCTAAAAGAGAACGCCAATTAATACAACAACTAACACAGGTTATAAACTGCCATACAAAAGCCATTGCAAAAGAATTGGGTATTACTGCAAACCTTACAACGTATGCAGCCCGACACAGTTTTGCAACGATTTTAAAACGTAGTGGTGTAAGTACCGAGTTTATAAGTGAGGCATTAGGACACGGCAACCTAAGAACCACACAAAGTTATTTAGCAGGGTTTGAAGACGAAAGCAAAAGAGAAACAATAAAAGCATTAACAGCGTTTAAGAAATAATATTTTTCTATTAGATTTACAACCAATTATGAGTATTCACAGCATAAACCAATACCAAAACGAAGTAGAAAAAATTATTCATTTTGGAGGCACTAAAAAAGAAACTGCTATTCGCAACGCCTTTTATAATTTACTTAATGAGTATGCCAAACAAAAGGGCTTAATGATTGTTCCCGAAGTAACAATTAAAACGGCTGCTGGAAAAAATGTTACGCCCGATGGAACATTAAAAGATATGCTTCGCCAAGATTGGGGATATTGGGAGAGCAAAGACGAAAGCGATATTTTAGACGATGAAATAAGCAAGAAATTTGCAAAGGGTTACCCAAAAGAAAACATCATTTTTGAAGATAGTCAAACGGCTGTTTTAATTCAAAATGGAATAGAAATAATGAGAGTTGCTGTTAGTGATGCAACAGCATTACATAATTTACTAAACGCCTTTATTTCGTTTGAACGACCCGAAGTAAAACACTTTCGTAAAGCAATAGAACACTTTAAAGAAGACATTCCAAAAGTTACAGAAACCTTACGCAACATTATTATTGATGCCGAAAAAACAAACCCTAAATACACCAAAGCAGCAAAGGTATTTTTGAAACTTTGCCACGACAGTATAAACCCTAATGTAACTATTGAAGATGTGCGAGAAATGATAATTCAGCACATACTTACTGAAGATATTTTTAACACCATTTTTGACGAAACACAATTTCACCGAGAAAACAATATTGCACGGGAACTGGAAAATGTTATTAAAACCTTTTTCACAGGCAATACAAGGCGTGTGGCACTTAGTAGCGTTCAACATTACTACCAAGCCATTAATGCAGCAGCAGCAACCATTGCAGACCACCACGAAAAGCAAAAGTTTTTAAAGGTGGTTTACGAAACCTTTTATAAAAGCTACAACCCAAAAGCAGCAGACCGCTTGGGCGTTGTTTATACTCCCAATGAAATTGTAAGGTTTATGATTGAAAGCACCGATTATTTGCTTCATAAACACTTTAATAAATTTTTAGGGGATAAGAATGTTGAAATACTTGACCCTGCCACAGGAACAGGAACTTTTATAACTGATTTGATTGACTACATAAGCAAAGACAAATTAGAGTATAAATTTAAAAATGAAATACACGCCAACGAAGTAGCCATTTTACCATACTACATAAGCAACCTAAATATTGAATTTACCTACACACAAAAAATGGGTAAATATGCCGAGTTTGAAAACCTTTGTTTTATGGATACATTAGACAATATGGGTTTTAAATACAGGGGCAAACAGTTTTCTTTGTTTGAAGCATTTACCGAAGAAAACAGCAAAAGAATTTACAAGCAAAACACAAAAAATATTTCTGTTGTTATTGGCAACCCACCATATAACGCCAACCAAGCAAACGAAAATGATAATAATAAAAACCGTGAGTACCCCGAAATTGACCAGCGAATAAAAGATACTTTTATAAAGCAAAGCACAGCCCAAAAAACTAAGGTGTACGATATGTATGCAAGGTTTTATCGTTGGGCTTTTGATAGATTAGACGGCAATGGCATTATTGCATTTGTAACCAACCGTAGTTTTATTGATAGCCGAACTTTTGATGGATTTAGAAAAACCATACAAACTGAATTTGATTTTTGTTACATAGTAGATACGAAAAGCGATGTAAGGGCAAACCCAAAAATTGCAGGAACAACACACAATGTTTTTGGCATACAAACAGGCGTTGCCATTATGTTTTTGGTGAAAATTAATAGTGATAAAAAGAAGTAAAATAAAAATGGGGTAAAACACTTTGGCTTTACCCCTAATCTTTTGGGATTGATAGTATAACCTAACCGCTCCTAAAACAAAAGTATGAAATTGAAATTAAACAAATGAGTAATTTACATAAATATCATAGGTTTTTAGACGAAGCTGGTGACACTACCTTTTTTGGAAAAGGCAATTTGTCTGTTATTGGTAAAGAAGGGGTTTCAAAAATGTTTGCTATTGGAATGGTAAAATTTGATGAACCGCTAAATGAAGTAAGAGAGAAAATTGTAACATTTCAAAATAAAATTGAAACACACCCTTTATATAAAAATATCCCAAGCGTAAGAAAACGTGTTGAAAATGGAGGTTTTTTCTTTCACGCAAAAGATGATTTGCCCGAACTAAAAAAAGATTTTTTTGACTTTATAAAAACGATTGATTGCAGCATTCAAATTATTGTTGCAAAAAAAGATGTAACAAGATTTGTACATAAACACAATGCAAAAGATGCTGAATTTTATGCAGATATACTTTCACACTTAATAAAAGATAAGTTTAAAAAATATAATCGCTTAGTGTTGAATATTGCTAAACGAGATAGTTCTACAAAAACCAATAATTTAAAAACTGCATTAGAAAAAGCAAGGGGAAGATTTGACAAAAAAGCTAATAACAAGGCTAATGAAATGGCAGATATTCTTTTTAATGTAGTGCCTTTTACGCAAGAACCTTTACTGGCTGTTAGTGATTATTTATGTTGGGCTGTGCAACGTGTTTTTGAAAAAGGAGAAACAAGGTACTATGACTATATGGTAGATAAAATAAGCCTTGTTGTTGATTTGTATGATAAGGATAGTTATAAAAAAGGAGGCAATTATTATACGCCTAAGAAACCATTAACTACTAAAAATGAAATAAGCCCTCAAATAACCTAAGAAGGATACCCTTCGACAGCGTGGAGCTGACCTTCAGTTATTGACGACTTAAATGCAATGCAAATATAGTAAAATGTAACAAAATGTAACAAAAGATAACAAAGTACAACAAAGGATAACAAAATGTAACAAACAAACACAAATAGCAATGGCAAAACAATGCAACATACAATACATAGCACTTGACGACAATTGGCGTAAAGAACAAAAGCTACAATGGTTTACCGAAAACCCATTAAAAGAGATACCTTTTGAACACATACAACCCGACAAAAACAATAGCTGGATAAATATTGCAGACAATGATTTTGAAAACTTGTTGGCATTGTGTAATAAAGATGTAAAAGCTGGTAAGAGCAAAAAAGCAATATTTGAATTGTTTTCAACAGGTTTTTTAACTGGTAGGGATGAATGGGTTGTGGATTTTTCCAAAATGGTTTTAGGACAAAAAATGAATCTTTATATATCGGAATATCAAAAGCATATTATCGGTGAAAAGAACTATGATGGAACTATCAAATGGTCAAGAAATCTAAAAAGAAGATTGGAGCAAGGAAAGACCGAAATCTTTGACGAACATAAAATTAATCCTTGCTCTTATAGACCATTTACCAATCCATTTCTCTACAACTCAGATTTGTTTATTGATGAAAAAGGAGCGTATAATAATGTTAGTAAAAATCAAAACATTTATATAAATTTTCGATATGGGTCAAGATTAGATTTCTGTTGTTTATCTACTTTATATGCACCAAGCTATTCATTTTATTCTTTAGACCCTTGCCAATATATATCAATGTATCGTTTTGATATACAAGGTAATCGAATTGAAAATATAACAGATTGGGGTTTGCAACAATTCACAAAACAGTATGGCAAAAAAGGTGTTACCAAAGAAGCCATTTTTCATTATGTGTATGCCGTATTGCACAACCCAGCTTACCGCAAAAAATATGAGTTAAACTTAAAACGTGAGTTCCCACGAATACCATTTTACAACGATTTTAAACAATGGAGTTTATGGGGTGAAGACCTAATGAATTTGCATATTAATTACGCAACGGTAAAGCCCTTTAAGTTAGATGAAATTGTTGCAGAACACAACGTAACAAACCAGAGTGTTTGGGAGAAATTGAGTAAGCCAAAATTAAAAGCAAACAAGGTTATAGGCGAAATTGAAATAGATGGATTTACAACTTTAATGGGTATTCCAAAACAAGCGTGGGAATATAAATTAGGCAATCGCAGTGCCTTAGAGTGGGTTCTTGACCAGTATAAAGAAAGCAAACCCAAAGACCCAACGATTGCTGAAAAATTCAACACATACAAGTTTGCAGACTATAAAGACCAGGTTCTTGACCTACTTAAAAAAGTGTGTACTGTAAGTGTAGAAACTATGAAAATTGTGGGAGAAATGGAAAAGCAAGTGCAATAAATCTTGTATCATAATAAGTCACTATTTATAGTACAATTAAGTACAGTAAATTAAAAAAGAAACTTTATTTGTATGGCTTACAAGCTAAAACTTGACTGTCCTTTTTATTATGAAAGTTTTGATAGTGATACAAAATATTTGCAACACATATCTAATATTGAAAGTGCAAAAGACTTAGCAACTAAACTGGAATATTTTAATAAAAATATTTGCAGCCTTTCTATTTATGATATTGATGGAAAAATATATTTTAGTGTCGAAAGTGGTAGAGAAATTAAAATTTATTGTAGTTGTGTGAACTGTAAAAAAGCTGGACTTTATAATGCTGAAGACGAAAAAGTATATCTAAATATTAGAGATAAAGAACTAAAAAGAATTGTAAAAAACATCAATCAAAAAAATACATATAAAGAAAAAACAAAGTATTTACTAACGGTTCTTGGGTATGGTTTTGATAGGCTTTGTGTTTATGAAAATGAGAATAAAGAACTATTAAATCTAATACCTAAAACGAAAGCACAAATAGTAGATTTTAATGAATTAATAACGAATGCTTTTAATAAGAAATATTTTAGCGAAGAAGGTTTTACTGAAAATTATAAATGCTTTCGTTTTGATGTTGAAAAGGAAATATTAGATAAGGCTTTGCTAAATGCACTTGACCCACATTTGATTATTGCTAATCTGCAAAAGCAAATTGAAACTCATTATCGTTACCCCGAAACTATTGTTGAAAAACCATTAGAAAACAATTTTACAGTAACCGAAATAAATAAGCAGTTAAAGCAACTTGGTATCAATGACACGAATTTTTTTAAACAAATGGCTTGCGATTTAGATGTTGATTTGAACAAAGATAAATTGAGTTATCCGACATTAAAAAGATACCACAATACAAAAGAAGTATTCAAATTTTATAAGTATTTGAGAGGATGGAATGACAATAAAATAGCTATCAAAAATGGAACTAAAAATATTTGCAATGTTCCTTACATAGGTGAGATTGTTGGAGTAAATCCAAATATCTGTAAAGAAATAAAACAATCTTTTTATAGTCTTGTACCACAGCCAATAAGTAAAGAAGAAGTTCAAAGTTTTTATGTTGGCAAACTTTATGAATATAATTCGCCGTATAAAAATTGTGTGTATGGTGCATACCTAACAACTCCTATTTGGGAATTGTTGGAGTTCAAAATGGATAATGTAAATGATAAAACAGGATATTATAAAGATTATGAGAGGGAAAAGGTTTTTGAGTCATTAAAAGAATATGCAAAAGGGTTTCAATATGGTTTTGATAACTTTCAAAACAACAAGGTCAATAATAAAATGAAACTTAGTAACAATGAAAACCACAAAGCACAAACAATAATAGATTATTTAGCAATTTCTTTTCCTTGTGGATTAAGCGAAACAAAGGGAGGCAAAAAAGATGTTTTTTCAGGTTGGTATAATGACGGTATTGATGCAGGTTATTATTATTGTGCTTGGTATCTAATTTTTGAAAATCATAAAATTTTTGAACCTTACTTTAAAAAAGAAATTCCTAAAAATGCCAAAGAAAAAAACAAGCTAACAGCACCAACAATAGCTTTGTTTTGTTACTTAATAAATGAAAGTGGGGTGTTGTTAAAAAATGAAAATGAAACTGTTTTAACTTACTGTAAAAGGGTTTGCAGTAAATATAAAATACAGTTTACTGATAAAGTTAGACAGGCATTTTCTAATAGCTCTAATGCAAGAAACGCAAATAAAGTTTGCGAATTGATTTTACCAAATATAGATGTAAGTACAAGCGATATAATAAAGGAATATCTAAATAAAAAACAACTATTAAAACATAATTTGTACGCTTAAAAGTACGTACACAAAACCGTACTTGCCTTGTTTACCATTAAAACTTTGTTTTCACTAAACACAAAGTAAAAATGGAAGCGGTAACAATTACACAAATTACACCCACAGAACTTGCAAGCCTTATTGAGAACTCAATAAAGAAAGCACTGGCACTACAATCAAAAGAACTACAAACGCCAACAGACGAAGTATTAACTGTTAAAGATGCTGCAAAGTTTTTGAGCTTATCTGTTCCCACAATTTATGGGTTAATTTCTAAAGGAGAAATTCCAGTAATGAAGCGTTCTAAGCGTTGCTATTTCTCAAAGGTTGAATTGATTAATTATTTGCAGCAAGGCAAAAAGAAAACCAATGCAGAAATAGGTTTAGAAGTTGATAGTTTTCTAAGCAACAAAAAAAAGTAGAATGAAAAGTTACAGTCATTCTACAAACCCTTTGCAGGGGGTTTTTAATACATTAGGACAAAGTGGGACAAACAATTTTGATAATGGTGCAATAATTGTCAAAGGTAATGGTAGTGATTTGAGCAATAAAGATGTTTTGAAGGGTAGGGCAAAGCGAAAATTGATTACTCAAAAAACCGTGTTAAGTCTTATAGATGTTGTTGAAAAAAATGGTAATGATGAAAGGAAAAAGAGTTACTGGAATACCTACCATTGTCAAAATAAAGTTTACACAGTTGACGGTAAACTATTTGCTAAATATTGTAAAAACAGGTTTTGTACTTTGTGTTGTAGTATTCGTAAAGCCGAATTAATAAACAAATATTTTCCACTTATTCATCAATGGCAAGAACCCTATTTTGTAACTCTAACTATAAAGGCTTATCCATTACACTTTGTAAAAAAAGCTATGGAAAAAATTTTGAAGTGTTTTAGTTTGATAGTGGCTAAACACAAAAAAAGGCATCAAAGGGGTAATGGGATAAACCTAATTGGCATTAGGGCTTTGGAGAGTAACTTCAATCCAAAAACCTTAACTTACAATCCACATTTGCATTTGATAGTAGCAAACAAGGAAATGGCAGACATTATTATTGCTGAATGGCAAGAAAGGTTTACAATAAAATATGTTAGCCATAAAGGGCAGAAAGCCGAACCCGTTTACAATAAAGAGAAAGCATTAATCGAAATAATAAAATATGGCAGTAAGATTTTCACCGAACCCGATGTAAACAAAAAACAAAAATCAAAAGGCAAAGAACAAATTTATGTGGCAGCCTTAGACAATATTTTTAAGGCAATGAAGGGTTTGAGAATTTTTGAAAGGTTTGGTTTCAACCTGCCAAAAGAACCCAAACAGGAGCGACCCAATGCGAGAGTGGTTAAACAATTTGACGAATGGAAATATGACCCTAAAATGTTTGACTGGATAAATAGTAAGAATGATAAAAGGCTTACTGATTATAAGCCCGAAAGCCAATTAATTAACCTACTCGAAACAAGAATTAACACTACTTTAGAATAGGAAAAATTATTGCTAAAAAGCCTTTTGTATGCAAATTGTATGCAAATGCAAAAAACAAAAAAGGCTTCAATTGCTTGAAACCTTTTGCTGTTGTAGCTCCCCCCGCTGGACTTGAACCAGCGACCCTCTGATTAACAGTCAGATGCTCTAACCAACTGAGCTAGGGAGGAATGTTTTCCCCGTTTGGGGTTGCAAAAATAGGGGTGAGATCTTTGTAACCAAAAATATTTTTAATTATTTTTTTAAAACCACCTTTTTTCTTCAAAAATTATAAAAACACCATTCTCATTTATTTCTGTTTGATAGGTTTTTAAGTAATCTTCTCCAGTGCTATTTCTTCCTGTTCTTAAACTAAATTTATATCTGTGTAAAGGGCAAACTGCATTGCCCAGTGAATCAACAAAACCCTCTGCCATCACACCTCCTGCGTGTGGACACTTATAAGCAAAGGCATACAGATGTTCTTTAAAAAGGGCAATTGTAATTTTCTTTCCATCAGCCTCAACAACAGTCATATTGTTCGATTGCCAATGAATTTCTTTAATTGATTCAAAAATTTTAATTGTTTTTCGCATTAAAATATTTTCTAAATAAACTTGATTCGACGATTTTACAGATTTGATTTTTTTAACTAAATAGATAATTCAATCTTCAAATCCAAAACCTTCAAATTTTCAATACAACATTGTTTTATATGGATAACGAATGGTATACATATCTCTCACTTTTTGTAAAATAACATTGCGTAGTTCTTCCAAATTGGTTTTCTCTAAAGCAGAAATAAACACACAATTACCTTCAGTAATGTTATTCCATTTTTCGTGCAATTCTCTAAGAATATCAGTTCTTACTTCTTCACTCAACCAGTCATCAAAATTCTTTTTCTGATACAAATCCATTTTATTGAAAATAGTAAGAATAGGCTTATCGAATGCTTTTAGCTCTTGTAAGGTTTTATTTACAGTGCCAATTTGATCTTCGTGTTGTTCGTGAGAAATATCTACGACGTGTAGCAAAATATCAGCTTCTCTTACTTCATCCAAAGTGCTTTTAAAACTCTCTACAAGATGATGTGGAAGCTTACGAATGAATCCTACAGTATCGCTCAATAAAAAAGGAGTATTTTCAAAAACAACTTTTCTTGTAGTAGTATCAAGTGTTGCAAACAATTTATTTTCTGCAAAAACATCGCTTTTACTAAGTGTGTTCATTAAAGTGCTTTTACCCACATTGGTATAACCTACAAGTGATACCCTAATAAACTCTCCTCTTTCTTTTCTTTGCGTAAAAGATTGTTTGTCAATTTCGCCTAATCTTTTTCTCAGTAAAGAAATTTTGTCTTTAACAATACGTCTGTCAGTTTCAATTTCTGTCTCACCTGGTCCACGAGTTCCAATACCACCACCTTGTCTTTCTAAGTGTTTCCACATTCCCTTAAGCCTTGGAAGCAGATATTGATATTGTGCCAATTCTACCTGAACCTTGGCTTGTGCAGTTCTTGCTCGCCTTGCAAAAATGTCCAGAATCAAATCGCTTCTATCAATCGTTGTGCATTTAATGGCTTCAGAAATATTTAGTAGTTGAGAGCCAGTAAGCTCATCATCAAAAATAACCAAATCAATATTTTTACTGGCAACGTAATTGCCAATTTCTTCCAGTTTTCCTTTGCCCACAAAGGTTCTACTATCTGGTCTGTCAAGTCTTTGAGTAAAAGATTTCACAGCAATTGCACCTGCGGTTTCTGCTAAAAAAGCCAATTCATCCAAATATTCCTGCACTTGCTCAGCCGTATTATTTTTTTGTATAACACTTACCAAAACAACTTTTTCTTCGCTTTTAATTTTTTGTTTAGAATCTATCAAGTAATAAAATTTGAACAAAGTTAATACAAGCAATGCCATTAATTTTCAGGTATTGTTTATATTGCAATAAACTTGTCACTATGGAAATCAATATTGACCAATTACTCACAGTAACTTTTACTTTATTTGCCGTAATTGATATTGTGGGATCTGTACCAATGCTTATTTCTTATAAAGAAAAAATGGGAGGCATAAGTGCTACAAAAGCTACTCTAGTTTCTGGTGGATTGATGGTATTATTTTTCTTTGTAGGAAAACCATTTTTAGGATTATTAGGGGTAGATGTAAAATCTTTTGCAGTTGCAGGTTCTATAGTAATTTTTATTTTAGGTTTGGAGATGATTTTAGGGATAGAATTTTTTAAAGCAGAAAAAGATGCAAAGTCTGGAACCATTGTGCCTATTGCTTTTCCATTAATTGCAGGCTCTGGAACTTTAACATCTATAATGAGTTTGAAAGCTACTTTTGAAAGGCAGGATAAAAACGAGTATATCATTTTGCTAGCAATACTGATTAATCTGATTATTATATTCATCGTACTAAAATCTTTAAATGCTATTGAAAGAGTTTTAGGTAAAGCAGGATTAATGGCTGTAAGAAAGTTTTTTGGTGTTATTTTGTTGGCTATTGCAGTAAAAATATTTACTACTAATATTGGTGCGTTTGGAAGATAATTTCATTAAGTCAAAAGGTAGAAGTCAGAACCAAAAAATGTATTTCTTTTGCAAGTTCTAAATTCATAACCCATAATTCAAAATATGCTTTCTCATTTTCTTACTTATGATGACATTCAATTGGTGCCATCTTACTCTTCAGTTTCATCAAGAAAAAACATTAGTCTTGTTACAAAAGTTACCAAAAATTATAACCTTTGTATTCCTTTGGTAGCAAGTTGTATGGACACTGTTTGCGAAAACAAAATGGCTATTGCCATTGCTCAAATGGGTGGTGTTGGCTGCATTCATAGGTTTATGACTGTTGAACACCAAGCAAAAGAAGTAGCAAAAATTATCGATGGTTTAAAGGAAGAAAAAGTAAATGCTATTTGGAAGTCTTGTGGTATTGAAAACATTCCTGTAATGGCTGCTGTTGGTGCCAATGGAGATTATGCAGAAAGAGCCGCAGCTTTGGTTGCAGCTGGTACAAATATCATTTTAATTGATGTGGCTCATGGTCATCACGAAAATGTAAAAGATGCTATTGCTGCATTAAAAAAATCTTTACCCAATCACGTTGATATTATTGCAGGAAATATAGCAAGTGCCAAAGCTGCACAAGATTTAGAAGCTTGGGGTGCCGATGGTTTGCGTGTTGGCGTTGGTGGTGGATCACTTTGCACAACAAGAATTAAAACAGGTTTTGGTGTGCCAAATGTTAGTTGTTTACAGCAAATTATTGCTGTTGCTTCTATTCCTGTAATGGCAGATGGTGGTATTAAAACTAGTGGCGATATTGCAAAGGCTTTGGCTTTAGGTTCTCATTGTGTAATGCTTGGATCTTTAATTGCTGGCACAAAAGAAGCTCCGGGACAAGTAATAGAAAAGCCTAATGGATTGTATAAACGTTATCGTGGAGCAGCATCCTTAGAAACTAAAACTGTTCACGGTCAAGAACAAAGAAATGTTGAAGGAGAATCAACTGTAATTCCTTTTAAAGGTGGTGTTAAGTTTGTTGTTGCTGGATTATTAGATGGTGTTCGTTCTGCACTAAGCTATGGTGGTGCAAATAATTTAAAAGAGTTCAGACCAGAGTTTGTTATTGTTACCAATGCTGGGCAAGCAGAAGCTAGACCACACTTGTTGTTTTAAGTATTGTTAATTGAAGAAGAATATTACTTTAAAATAAAAAACCATCTAAGTTGCTTAGATGGTTTTTTATTGCTGATACTATCAGAAAAATAAATAGTCCTCCCTCAAAAACTTTGAAACACACTGTATCATTATCTTTAAGATATTAACAGGCTATAAAAGGTTGCAATATTTTATCCTATTTTTATAAAATCTTGCATTTTTTTTATGTTA
>JANYEB010000103.1 GCA_025363355.1 Chitinophagaceae bacterium
TTTCTGTAGTAAAACTTCCTGCATAAACATAACTAAATGTATAACCATTTGGTTGATATTTTTTATTGAAAATATTGTTTACACCAGCCATTAAAACAGTTTCTTTAAACAGTTTGTTAGGGATTTTAAATGACGCTTTTACATCTTGAGTATAATAACTATTCAACACTCTTCCTTCGTTTTGAGTATTGTCTAAATATTGCTTTCCAACGTATTTCCCAACTAGGCTTACACCAATATTTTTATTGATAACAAAGTTTATTTGATTACTACTAACAACATTTGGAGACAATGTAATATCAGTATTATTATGTTTGATTTCAACTTGACCACCATTGTCATAATCATCTGCAAACTCACTAAATTCTTTTATTTTATTTTTGCTGAAAGTAATGTTGGCATTGATATTTAGCCATTTTGCAAAAATGTAACTGCCTTGTAATTCCAAGCCAGCTCTATAACTATTTTCAACGTTTGTTCTAGTGTAAGAACCTACATCATTTATTTTTCCTGTTAATACCAACTGGTCTTTATAAAGCATATAATATGCTGTTGCAGCAAAGCTGTAATTTTTCTTTTTCGTTTCTACTCCTAACTCAAAATCATGTAATTTTTCTTCTTTAGGTTGAGTTGTGATACCAGATTCAAAATCATCTCTGTTAGGCTCTTTATTAGCCATTGCATAGCTTACATAAGTTTGCCAACCATTTTTATTATAAGTAAATCCAAGTTTAGGATTTATGAAGTTGAATTTTCTATTAACTAACAAAGTTGGATTAGCTTTGAAGCCAGGCATATCGTGTTCTACAAAACGATATTGAGCATCTGCAAAAACGCTTAAAGTATTGCTAATGCTGTGTTGTATCTTAACATAAAAACTTCTTTCAAACTTCTTTGCATTAACATTATAATATTGTTGATTAGGCTCAAAACCTCCAGCAGCAGCCCAAATAATTTGTCCATAATGACCGCCTTTATAATCAGTCCAGCTACCACCAACTGTCAAAATATTTTTATTCTTTTTATATTGAACAGAAAATATTTGACCATAAAAATCATTATCAAGCCATTGTTGTTTAATCAAATCTGCTTTTACAGTTGAACCAATTAATCCATAATCTGCATATTTTTTATTAGCATTATAGTTTTCATAATAGCCCAATCCTTTTGTTAAAAATACAGCTACATTAAAGCTCCAATAACTATTAATATTTTGATTGTAGAACAACTGATAATGTGTCTGTGTATAATTGTCTGTCTCATTATTATAAGGTGTCCCAGGCTTATCTGTTCCTGATAAATTATAAGTTGGGTTGGTAGCTAAAGTAGCTGAATCTATACCATTCCAGGCCTGATAAGTTTTTTCTTTTCCGCTAAAAAAATTGAATCTTAATGAAGCTTTTTTATTGTAATAAGCAGCAGATAAAGCAGCACTTTGCAAGTTGCTTGAAGCTCTGTCTATATAACCATTACTTTTAACTTTGCTTAATCTTGCATCAACAGTAAAGTGATTATTAATTAAACCTGTTCCTGCTTTAACAGTGTTTTTCCAGGTGTTAAAACTGCCAAAACTATTGTTAATTTCTGCGTAAGCTTTTTCGTTGTATTCGTTTGTAGAAAGATTAATGGTTGCACCAAAAGCACCTGTTCCATTACTTGAAGTTCCCACGCCACGTTGCACTTGAACAGCACTTAAAGAAGAAGCCATATCTGGTAAATCAACAAAATAAGTTCCTTGACTTTCAGCATCATTATAAGGTATGCCGTTAAGAGTTACATTGATTCTTGTAGCATCAGTTCCTCTAATTCTAATACCAGTATAACCTACTCCATTTCCTGCATCAGAATTAATAACAACACTTGGTATTTGGTTCAGAATAAATGGAATATCCTGACCAACATTCAGTGCTACAATTTCTGCTTTGTTTAAATTAGTTTTTGCAAAAGGTGCATTATCATTGGCTTTTATAGAACTAACTTCTAAATCTTGAAGTTTGGTTTCTGCTTTCTCAAGCTTTACTTCCACATCTACATTTTGTTCCTTAACCGTTACAGTTTCTTCACTGCTTTTGTAGCCAACACTTGCTACTACTAATTTATATTTCCCTTTAACAAAGGATTTGCTAAAGCTAAAAACACCTTTCTCATTGGCTGCAACAGCTATACTATTGCACTTTACTGTTGCTTGTGCAACAGGTTCATTGGTTTGGGCATCTACTACCTTACCTTTAATTTGATACTGATTTTCTTGTGCATAATTTGTTAAAGCCAAGAAAGCGAACGTCATTGTTCCTAATAATTTTTTCATCATTTAAGATTTAAAAAAGTGAATAAAAGGAACAGGAAAACTACGTGAGGAATGATAAAAGACTGGCTCATTTCCCTTCGCAGGCATTACCCTGTTCAGGTTCTACGGGTATTATCTCAGCCAAATTTAATTAGCACCCCGATGAATCTGGTACAAATGTAATGGTGCAGATTTAACAGCATACAATTATTTCTAACAAAATCAGCAATCGATTCCAATGTAAGTAGCATAATCAAATTATTCCAATTACTTTGCAGCAATGCTTCAACTGCAAAATATTAGCGTTACTCAATACAGAAATTATCTGCATCAGCAATTCAAATTTCAACATAATATTATTGGAATTTGTGGTGCTAATGGCACAGGCAAAACCAATTTGTTGGATGCTATTTATTATTTATCTTTCTCTAAAAGTTATTTTAGTAGAAGCGATGCTAGCAATGTGCATCATCAATCGCAAGGTTTTAGAATTGAAGGCAATTATGAGCTGAACAATAAGCCAGCAAACGTTACTTGCATATTAAGAGAAAATAATAAAAAGGAATTTTTGTATGATAATGAAGAATACAAAAAATTATCTGAACATATTGGCAAAATTCCTTGTGTAATGATTGCACCTGATGATGTTGAATTAATTACGGGTGGCAGTGAATTGAGAAGAAGATTTATTGATGTGATACTTTCTCAAACAAATAATGATTACTTGCAATATTTAATCACATATAATAATTTGCTGCAACAAAGAAATAGCTTGCTAAAACAATATGCTGCTACCAATATTTTAGACGATACTTTATTTAATATTTTAACAGAGCAATTATCTAAATATGGAATGCAGATATTTGAAATAAGAACATCTTTTTTAACCATTTTTCTGCCAATTGTTATTAAACATTATAACGATATCGCGGCTACAGAAAATGATAAATTGAGTTGCAACTATCAAAGTCAATTGCAGCAAGATAGTATGCTGAATTTATTGAATAAAAATTTGCAATCTGATATGTTTTTGCAAAGAACAAACACTGGCATTCATAAAGATGATAT
>JANYEB010000149.1 GCA_025363355.1 Chitinophagaceae bacterium
TAAATTGATAGTGAATAGAAAGTAGTAGCAAGACACGTTAAGTCAATAATTATTTATAACAAACCCCCATCAAGTTTAATACTTGATGGGGGTTTGTTATAAATAAGTACTAGTTCTTTCTTACTTAATTAAATCTAAAAAATCATCTTCACTAATTACCTTAATCGTGTTTATTTTCTTCGCTTTTTCAAGTTTGCTACCAGCATCTTCGCCCACAACAAGATAGTTTAACTTGGCACTTACACCACTTACAATTATCCCTCCTTTAGCTTCTGCTAGAGCTTCAGCATCGCTGCGTTTTAGTTTAGCTAAAGTTCCTGTAAATAAAAATGTTTGACCTGCTAACCCACCACTTGCAACAACTTCTTTTTTTGTATTCTTCAACTGCAAGCCAATCTCTTCAAGGTGTTCAATCATTTTTATATTTTGTTCGTTACTAAAAAAATGATGAATGCTTTTTGCAACTTTTACTCCAACATCATCAAGCTGTTGCAATTCTTCTTCTGATTTATTTTTAAAATCGAGCAAGTGCTCCACACTATTTGCTAAAGTTTTGGCAGTGGTTTCACCAACAAAACGAATTCCTAAGCCATACATTAATCTGTGTAAAGGTTGTTGTTTACTAGCTTTAATAGCAGCTTTTAAATTGTCGAGTGATTTTTTACCAAACCCTTCAAGCGTGCCTGTTTCATCTAAATTTAAAGTATAAATTCCTGGGATATCTTTTATCAAATTCAAGCTATAAAATAATCGCACATTGGCATCGCCAAAGCTTTTAATGTCCATTGCATCCTTACTCACAAAATGGATAATTTTTTCTACAACCTGTGCTTCACATTCAATGTTAATACAACGCCACACCGCTTCTCCATCTTCTTTAAATAATTCACTTTTACAAACAGGGCATTGCTTTGGAAAATCAATGTCAACTTCATTTCCTGTTCTTACATCGGGCAGAGATTTTACAATTTGTGGTATCACATCTCCTGCTCTTTCTATCAAAACTGCATCACCAATTTTTAAATCTTTTTCTTTAATATATTCTTCGTTGTGAATAGAAATACTACTAACAGTTACACCTCCTAAATACACAGGTTCAAGTTTTGCAACAGGCGTTACAGCACCAGTACGACCCACTTGAAACTCAACGCCAATCAACTTTGTAGTGGCTTGCCTTGCTTTAAATTTATAAGCAATAGCCCAACGTGGATGATGCGATGTCATTCCTAATTCATCTTGCAATTCAATACTATTCACCTTCACCACCATCCCATCTATTTCATAAGGAAGTTCATCTCTTTTACTTTCAAACTCTTGCACATAAGCAATTACATCATCAATATTTTTTACTACTTTATTTTCTTTTTGTGGAGAACGAAAGCCGCAATTCCAGAGGAGTTCGAGTTGGGAGGAATGGGTAGCTAGTGGTGAGTGGCTAGTGGCTAGTAGCGTATTATCTGTTTGATGTTTGATATTTGGTGTTTCCCTACTTACCACTTGCGATTTACCACTAGCCAAATAGTAACTTATATGATACAAAAACGCATCTAAATTTCTTCTATAAACTTCCTTCGGGTCTTTAATTCTTAAACTGCCACTTGCTGTGTTTCGTGGATTAGCAACAGGCTGTAAACCTTGCTGTGTAAGCCATTCATTGTATTTTGCAAATGAACCTTTGGTCATTATTATCTCGCCACGAATTTCAATTTGCTGAATTCCATATTTACTAAAAGGGGCAGATAAAGGAATAGAACGAATTTGTTTTATGTTAGTTGTAATATCATCTCCTGCAACACCATCACCCCTTGTGGTAGCACGAACCAGCAAATCATTTTCATAAATTAAACTAATGCTGGCTCCATCAAATTTCGGTTCAACACAATATTCAATGTTGGTTAATCCGCTTGCCTCTTTTGCTTTTCTATCAAAATCTTGCAAATCTTCGGCATTATAACTGTTCGCCAAACTTAACATTGGCACAAGATGCTGCACAGTTTCAAATCCTTCATTCAAGCTAGTTCCAACGCGTTGGGTAGGCGAGTTTTTTGTAACAAGTTCTGGATTTGCTTGTTCAATTTTTTCCAGCAGTTTATAAAGTTGATCATATTCAAAATCACTAATGAGTGGTTCGTTTAAAATATAGTATCTGTATTCGTGAAATCGTAAAACATTTCTTAAATCTTCAATTTCATTTGTAGCATCATCATTATTTAATATGCTTAAAAAATGTTTTGTTTGTGTTTGAAGCGTTTGTGTTTGTTGTGGTGAGTACATATTTTCAACTTAATAATTCAACTGCAATAGTCGTAATAAATTTGTGTAAAAGCAGGGAGATTCAATTTGTTTTTTGACTTTGCAGAAGCTTTTTTATCCAGATTGCCATCAAAACTGTATCTGATTCAAATTTTAACTCAATATTATAATATCTATTTAGCCTTGCTTTTCAATATTCCCCTTATTTTGCTACACTTTTTAAATGTTAATGATATGTTTTGTATCAAGTAACATCCTAAAACCAAGCTTAATGTATAAGTTGTACAAATTTTTATTGTTGATTTTGATGAGTGCAGGGACAATTTCTGCAGCTTTTTCACAGGATTCGGACTCGAGTAAAACTATAAATGCAGATTTATTAAATATCTTCAATCAGAAACCTCCTAAGAAATATAAAATCTCAAAGGTTACTGTAACGGGTAATCGTTATTTCGATGAAGCTTTGCTAACTTCTATAGCCAATTTATCTGTTGGTGATGAAGTTACAATTCCTGGTGGAGATCATTTTAGCAAAGCCATTACCAAACTTTGGGCACAAAACTACTTTAGTAATGTAGAAATTTTTATTACCAATCTTTCTGGTAGAAATATTGAAATAGAAATTGCTGTTACAGAAAGAGCAAGACTATCAAAATTTGATTTCATTGGTATTTCTAAGGGAAACAAAGATGATTTAATGGGGAAAGTTGGATTAGTAAAAGGCAGAATTGTTACAGAAAATACCAAACAAAATGCCATTGAAGTTGTTAAAAAGTTCTTTGCAGAAAAAGGGTATGAGCGTTGTAAAGTCTATATACAAGAGTTGAAAGACAGTTCCATAGCAAACTCTATTTCATTAAATTTTATTGTAGATAAAGGAAGTAAAGTAAAGATCGACAATATTGCTTTTGAGGGCAATACAACAGTATCCTCAATTCAGTTGAAAAAGAAAATGAAGGATACTAAAGAAAAAGCTCGTTTAACGCTTCATCCTTCTGTTAGTAAAGGCGGATTTATCAAGCCTACAAAATATACTTTCAACGATTATTTAGCCGATAAAGGATATTTAACTTATAGCCTAACAAAAAAGCTATTAGATCCCTATGTTCGATTAAAACTTTTTTCGGGAGCAAAATTTGACGCTAAAAAATATGCCGATGATAAGGAGAATTTAATCGCCTTTTATAACTCTATAGGTTACAGAGATGCTGTAATTGTCAAGGATACTAGCTATTATAACGAGGATGTTTTTTGTGTGGATGAAAATGGAAGAAAATATGCTTGTGGAGATAAGAATATTGAAATCAAAATCAACGAAGGAAGAAAATATTATTTTGGTAAAATCACTTGGAAAGGAAATACAAAATATTCTGACTCAATTTTATCTGTAATACTTGATATTAAAAAAGGAGACGTTTATAATATTGAAACACTCAATAAAAAATTGGGCAAAGGTGGTGGCCCACCAGAAGGTGGTGATGTTAGTGGTTTATATATGGATGATGGTTATTTATTTTTCAGAAGTGAAGCTATTGAAACTGCTGTTTACAGCGACACAATTGACCACGAAATTCGTTTAGTAGAAGGGCCTCAAGCCACTTGGAAAGAAGTAAGAATAACAGGTAACGATAAAACAAAAGAACACGTTATTCGTAGAGAATTAAGAACGCTTCCTGGAGAAAAATTTGTACGTTCAGATATTATGCGTTCTATACGTGAGTTATCTCAATTGAACTTTTTTAATCCAGAAAAAATAACACCAAATATTGTTCCTAATCCTGAAGATGGAACTGTAAACGTGACTTGGCAAGTTGAAGAAAAAAGTAGTGATCAGTTAGAATTAAGTGCTGGTTGGGGTGGCAATATTGGATTAACAGGAACTTTGGGCATTAGTTTCAATAACTTTTCTATTAAAAGATTGTTTCATAAATCAGCTTGGGATCCTCTGCCAATGGGAGACGGACAAAAATTAAGTTTTCGTATTCAAAGTAATGGTAGGGCTTTTCGTAGTTATAACTTTTCATTTACAGAGCCTTGGCTTGGTGGAAAGAAGAGAAATGCTCTTAGTCTATCTTTCTACGACACAAAATTTGCAAATGCGTATGATCCTACAACAGGAACATATACAAGTGCAGCTGCAAATAATTCATACATTCAAACAACAGGTGGTGGAATCAGTTTAGGCAAACAATTAAAATGGCCAGATGATTATTTCTCACTTTCAATGGGTATCAATTTTGCACGTTACAAGTTAAAGAATTACTATATAGATAGAATTAATTTGCCGGGATTTAATAATGGATTTTCGCATAACCTCAGTGTTAAAGTTGCTTTGCAGCGTTCATCTATAGATCAACCGTTATTCCCACGAAGTGGATCTAATTTTTTATGGAGCTTACAATTTACGCCACCATATTCTTTGTTTGATAAATCTATTGCTACGCAAGCTAACCCATACAAATGGGTAGAGTATTACAAAACAAGATTCAATGGAGAATGGTATATTCCTTTGTCGAAACCCGTTGGCGACGATCACAAACAATTAGTGTTGAAAGCGGCTGCTAAATTTGGATTCTTGGGCAGATATAATTCTGAATTAAGTATTTCTCCATTCGAGCGTTTTCAAGTTGGTGATGCAGGTTTAACAAATCAGTTTGCATTATTGGGATATGATATTATAGCACATCGTGGCTATCCGGTTTATCAAACATCAGATCCTAAAGTAAATCCAGAACAAAGTGGGGCAAGTCAATATTTTACCATTTTTAATAAATATGTGTTAGAGTTGCGTTATCCATTGAGTTTAAATCCAAGCAGTACTATTTATGCAGTAGGATTTTTAGAGGCTGCAAATGGTTGGTATAACATTAAAGAATACAATCCATTTAAGTTAAGAAGATCAGTTGGTGTTGGTATGAGATTCTTTTTGCCAATGTTTGGTTTGCTTGGATTTGATTATGGCATAGGATTGGATAGATATACACCAGGATCAAGTTTAAAAGATATGAGTAGGTTTACTTTTATGCTTGGATTTGAGGCAGAATAATTCTATTTGAAATTTGTTGATTTTAGATTTATGATATAATAATCTTCGCGTTTTTGCTACTTTACAGCTTTGCGTGAAACAAAATAAAACAATATGAAAAAAATATTATTAGCGGTCATTCTTGTAGCAACGATTTCAGTTACAACAAACGCTCAACGCTATGCTATCATTGACACTAAGTACATTTTAGATAAATTGAAAGACTATAAAGACGCTGATAAAAAAATTCAACAAACTGCCGATTTATGGCAAAAAGAGTTGGATGATATGCAAGCAGATTTAGACAAAATGTACAAGAATTACGATGCTGAACAATATATGCTTACAGAAGAACTAAAAAAGAAACGTGAAGCAGAATTGTTTAACAAAGAAAAAGATGTTAGAGAATTGCAAAAAAAACGTTTTGGATACGAAGGTGATTTATTTAAAGAACGTCAACGTTTAGTAAAACCAATTCAAGATAAAGTATTTAATGCCATTCAAAAATTAGCAGTTGCAAAAGGATGGGATTTTGTACTTGATAAAAGTGAAGGCATAACAGTTATATTTGCCGACCCTAAATTGGACAAGAGTGATGAAGTATTAAGAGAATTAAGGGTAAATGCTAATTAGTGAATTTATAAAACAATAATAATTAATAATTAAAAAAACAAACCCATTTAAAATTCCCCTTTTGGGGTTAGGGCAAAACAAATGAAAAAAGTTCTTACGTTATGTGTTGCTTTTGCAGCAAGTCTATTTATCTCAAACACAATACAAGCACAGCAAGTAAAAATTGGATTTTTTGACGAACAAGCTGTTTTAGCTTTAATGCCAGGAATTAGTAAAGTTGATACTGCACTACAAGCATTTGCAGCAGATTCTTTAGCTACGGAAAGGGATGGTTTGATGGAAGATTTAAAGCGTTTAGATAGTTTACTAAAAGATACTACTAAACTTACTGCAAGTTTAAAAACTGTTTTACAAAAAGAAGCTTCTCAAAAATATTATAAGCTTCAAAACTGGCAACAATATCAACAAGAGGTTTTGCAAGGGAAGCAAGAAGAGTTATTGCGTCCTTATCGTCAAAGAGTTTATGCAGTTTTAGAAAATGTAATCAAAGAACAAAAATACACTTGTGTATTAAAACCTACTGAGGTAATTCATGCAGATAACCTCAATGATATTCCTTTACGTGTTCTGGCAGGATTGAAAATCCCTTTACCAAAAGAAGTAAGTGAAGCTATTAGGGCAGCGGGAATTAGCACAGGAAATGGCCCAGCTCAACCAGCACCAAAACCAATGTTACCAGCAGGTGCAAGACCAATTAAATCTGGTGGAAAAAACTAATTATAAGTTTAAAAATATTAAAAAGCCTGTTTCGAATTTTTGAAACAGGCTTTTTGTTTATGAAAAATATTAGGAAAAATTATTTCCAAACTAACACCAACATTCCAATAAAAATTAGTGAAGCACCACAAATTATTTTAGCACTAATTGGTTCTTTAAAAAGAATAAAACTTAGTATAAGTGTAATAACGATACTTGCTTTATCAATTGCTGCAACATACGATACTAAGCCATCTTTCATAGCTCTGTAATAAAATATCCAACTTAAAGTAGTGGTAATGCCAGAAGCAACTAATAGCAATAGCTGTTTACTTGTGATAAGTTCAATGTCTTTTGTTTTGCCAGTTGCAATAACAAAAATTACGATTAATAAAAATATGGTAGTTGTTCTAATACCCAAACCTAAATCGGCATTTATATTTTGCAAACCATATTTTGCCAATATAGATGTGAATCCTGCAAAAAACATTGAGGCGATGGCGTATAATATCCAAGTTTCCATTTTTTCCATTTGAAGTGAATTATAATGGAGTGAAGGTAGAATTATTTCTTTATTGGCAATTTCCCGAATACAAAATCAAGCTCCGTTTTTCTCACCTTCATTTTTACACTCATTCTACCTTTGGGTTGCATACCCCAACTTTCTTGTAAATCTGTATTAACTTTTATAACGGTTATTAAATATTTTTTTAGCTTATTATCTTTTATATCATCTTCTGTGTAACCAACTGCTTGTTTATAACCAAATTTTCTACCCATAAATTTTGACCAGTAAGTAACAACATAATAATCAGATTTTGGTAAATCTTTTTTGTTGGCTTTTCTATTCTCATAATTATAACAGTTATCTAAAAGATTTAATAGCAAGATGTTATTGTTGACTTTGAAACTATCCTTTTTGCCCTCTAAAAAAAATTGAAACTGAACTCCAGGGCAATCTTCTTTGCCTATAAACTCAATTAGTCTCCCGTCACTATTATAAATTTCATAAGATGCAATTCCTTTCTCAATCCATTTCATTGCTGTTGCAGTATCTGCCTTTACTATGAAAGAATTTGATGTGTCGAACTTATTATCTATCTGAAATTTTTTGATAGATGCTGTATTTTCAACTTTTGCATCTCGAATCAAAGTATTAATAATAATTGATTTGCAAGAAGACAGTAAAATAATTGGAATTAAGTAATTGTTCAATTTCATAAATAATTTTTTGAAACCGAAAATAAAAAATCAAATGTTAAAATTATTTTAAAGTCTTCATAATATAGAAATCCATACACAACACAACTCTTTTATATTTGCACACTTTTACAAATTTCTAGATTGACAGATTTTAAAATTTAAAGATTAGATTATATAACCTTCAAATTGAAAATCTTCAAATCTCCAAACAAAAAATTATGTTTCAGAATTTACAAGAACGCTTAGAAACTGCATTTAAAAATATTAAAGGTCAAGCAAAAATTAATGACCTTAATGTTGCTAATACCATTAAAGATATTCGTAGAGCATTGATTGATGCTGATGTAAACTTTAAAATTGCAAAAGAATTTACAGATAAAGTAAAAGAAAAAGCCACAGGAACAAAGGTTATCAACTCTATCAATCCAAGCCAATTAATGGTGAAGATTGTGCAAGATGAATTGACAGAATTAATGGGTGGCGAACCAGCAGAATTTAACATTACTGGCAATCCTGCTGTTATATTAATTGCTGGTTTACAAGGTAGTGGTAAAACTACTTTTACTGGTAAGCTTGCAACCTATCTTAAAACTCAAAAGAACAAAAATGTATTGGTGGTGGCTGCTGATATTTATAGACCAGCAGCGATAGATCAATTAACAATTTTAGCCGAGCAAATTGGTGTTGATATTTATAAAGAACCAGATACTAAAGATGCTGTTTTAATTGCTCAAAATGCCATTAAAGAAGCTAAACTAAAAAACAAAAATGTTGTTATTATAGATACTGCTGGTCGTTTGGCAGTTGATGAAATAATGATGAATGAAGTTGCTGATATTAAAGCTGCTGTAAAGCCTACAGAAATTTTGTTTGTAGTTGATAGTATGACTGGGCAAGATGCTGTGAATACTGCTAAGACTTTTAATGAAAGACTTGATTTTACTGGTGTTGTGCTTACAAAATTAGATGGTGATACAAGAGGTGGAGCTGCACTTTCTATTCAATATACTGTAAATAAACCTATCAAGTTTATGAGCAGTGGAGAGAAGATGGATACGCTTGATGTGTTTTATCCAGATAGGATGGCTCAACGTATTTTGGGAATGGGTGATATTACCTCTTTAGTTGAAAAGGCACAGTTGCAATATGACGAGGTTGAGGCAAAAAAATTGGAGAAAAAGATCAAGCAAAATAAGTTTGATTTTCAAGATTTTTTAGACCAATTGCAACAGATAAAAAAGATGGGGAACATTAAAGATTTAATGGGAATGATTCCTGGTGTGGGTAAAGCTATTAAAGATGTTGATGTGGACAATGATAGTTTTAAAGGCATTGAAGCAATGATTCATAGTATGACTCCTGCTGAACGAAAAGACCCTGATTTAATTAATCCTTCTCGTAAAATTCGTATTGCAAAAGGTAGTGGTAAAAAGATAGAAGATGTGAATGCCTTTATGAAACAATTTGAGCAAATGAAACAGATGATGAAGATGATGAATAATATGCCAATGGGTGGTTTTCCTGGAATGAAAGGGTTTAGAAAATAAACAAATACGAAATTTGTATAACAAAGAAGACTGCTTAATGAAGCAGTCTTCTTTGTTTGGTCAATTATCTAAAACCTAAACATTGTACTAAAAATAATTCTGTTTTCGCTGTTCACTAAATCTGCTGTATAACCAACAGGGTTGCCAATTGGAGCATTCCAACCATTGGGAGAAGTTACACCACCACGACCAGAAAAATACGGTACATTCATATAACGATGCACAAACTCGCAACCAAAAGTGATATACTCATTTGGCATAAACTGAAAACCAGCTGAACCATCCCAACCTTCCAATTTGTCTCCTGGATTTTGTGTTAAAACTCCATTTCCAGTAGGCAATAGAGCCAAATATCTCCCAGGATTATTCATATAACCACCACCAACTGTAAAGGCTAATTTTTGACTTTCTCCAAACCAAAAACGATTGTAAAACATTGCACTTAAAAAGTATTGTGCAGGTTTAGCAGGGTCAGTACTTTTAAAGCCACTAACTCCACCACCACTTTCAAAACCTAAATCACCAGTAACAGAAAATGCTGCTTTTGAAATAAATTTATTTTTAGGTAAGTTGATATAACGCACAACAGCACTGTTGTCTGTATGAAAACGCACACGTTTAGTTTCATTTGGCGTATCCCAGCCAATGTATGAACTTGATAAAATAGAAAGTGATTCTTTAGGTCTCCATTGAATTTGATAGCCAATGCCTGGAGCTTCGTTAAACATTGCATAGGTCTGCCAACCATTAATTAACCACAATTCAACTTTTAACTTGTCTGATGGAAAAATCTGCACTCTTGCACCTGTAAAAAACCAAGGTGTGTTATCGCTTGTGTAAGATGGTTGATAGTTCCAGTTTTCAAAATTATTATAGCTTAACAAACCTACATAAGATTTAAAAATTCCGAAATCAATATTAATACCGTGCATTTTATTTAAGTGAATACCAGCATAGCCTTCAGTTACATAACGAAGTGCATTGTATAAATCAAATTGTCCACGCAAAGGTGTGTTATCATTACGTGGAATACCAGTTGCTCTTGTGCCAAATTGTAACATTAATTTTGCTCTGGCACCACTTTTTGGTTCATAAAATTCACCACCAGTTTCTATGTACGACAAGTTAAACTCATTGCTGCGAAATGTAGCAGTAGAGCCACTATTGGTGTGGTCGATAGGATTTGCAAAATTGTAATTATAATTACAATCGATAGTGGTGCTGCCAGTAAAATATTTAGATTTTAGTAGTGATTTTTTTTGACGATTGTTTCCTTGTACCCAACTAAAATCGCCCCAAGCAAATGGCTCACTTTTTCGCTTAACTGTATCATCTTTATCTTTTGTAATGTCGTCAATCAAGTTTGGATTATTCTTTAAACTATCTAAAAGTTCTTTAATAATTTGTTGTTTTTGCTCTTTAGAAATTGTTTGAGCAACAAGCTGTGTGCTTGCAAATAATGCAAATGCAATCATTATTTTTTTCATCTTTAATTGAATTTAATTTTTTGTGATTTTAAATTATTGTCTATATATAATACCTCTTTTATAAGTTTATGAGGTATTAATTTACTAAATGTATATTCATCTTCTTGTTGTCTTAAACTATTGCTATCACTAACTTCTACAAAATGCCAGGTTGCTTTTCTTATTTTCTTTATCTAAATCTTCGTAGTAATAACCATTAATATAGCCACTTAATTTTTCGTTGTTGATAAGTGTTTTATGAATGTTTTTGTTGCTTAGATTAAAATATAATTCGCAGAAAATTAGTGTAATATCAAAGTCCATTTCTTACTAATTCAAAGTTTGCAATAGGTTGATACACCAATGGAATATCTTCTACAACAACATCACTTTTATCAAGTCCAAAAGCTTTTTCATCACTTTGTCCTAAGTTCTTTAATAAGAAATAATATTTAAGTAGTAACCCGTCTTTTAAAGCAAATTCATTTTCTACAGAGAGGAATTTTTCTATCACCACAAACTTGAAATCAGGTTGATTATTATACTTTGTAGAACCATCTGGTCGAATGTGTAAATTGAGTTCTTTATTAGCAACTAAATCTTGAACAATTCGTTTAAAATACAACTCTGTTTTGGGTTGTACTCTAAAGCCAACATTGATATTTATTTTGATTACTTTATCATCAATCAATTCAGAAACATCGTAAGAAAGTGTATAAGGATTTTCAGTTCTATTAATGTGTACAAACCAATAAACATCGGCTCTTTTGGGTTGTTTTGCAAAAATGGATTTGATAATTTTCTCTTCAATATTATGCCTAAGATTTGCTTTGCTTAAATAAATAAGGTGTGTTGAAAATTTTGGAATAGCATCATCTTCACTCAATTCTTTTATCTGCATTGCATACTTTCCAAGGTCAGTAAATTTGGTAAATTTGTTGTTAATTTTTCTGGCAAAGTACCAAACATACATTGTCATAAAAATAAACAATTCAAAGAATAAAAACATCCATCTTTCTTTTATTTTGGCAACATTGGCAATGAAAAAAGAGCTTTCTATCAACACAAAAATGCCCAAGATTGAAAACACAAAAATTTGATTCCAGCGAAGTTTGTATAGTAAGAAAAAGCCAAGTAAATAAGTTGTCATCATCATTGCAACTGTGATAGAAAACCCATAAGCAGCTTCCATTGCACTCGATTCTTTAAAATAAATTGTCATCAATACACAACCAAACCATAACAATGTGTTGATACTTGGAATATAAATTTGACCTTTCATTTCTGTGGGTTGACGAACTGTAACTCTGGGCCAAAAATTAAGATTAATAGCTTCGCTAATTAAAGTAAATGAACCACTAATTAATGCCTGTGATGCAATGATAGTAGCTGCTGTGGCTATTAAGATACTTGGCAATAAAAACCAACTTGGCATGATTTCAAAGAAAGGATTTCTACCATTTAATACTGCTTGTCCTTGGTGCATTAACCAAGCAGCCTGACCCAAATAACAAGCTATTAAGCTCACTTTTACAAATGCCCAAGTGATA
>JANYEB010000168.1 GCA_025363355.1 Chitinophagaceae bacterium
CCATTCTTTTTCCATTGATAAGCAGGAGCAGCACCACCATTTGTTGGGGTAGCAGTGAATGTGCCACTTGTACCAGTGCAGAAAGTAACAGTGGTTCCATTTATAGCAACAGTAGGGGTTACAGTTGTACTAACAACTAAAACTAAACTATTGCTTGATGCAGTTGAAGTTGTTTGGCAAATATTATTGGCAGTTAATACACAAGTAATAACATCACTGTTGGCAACATCAGTATTTGTTAAAACTAATGTTGCATTGGTTGCACCAGAAATATTAGTGCCATTCTTTTTCCATTGATAAGATGGCGAAGAACCACCATTTGTAGGTGTGGCTGTGTATGTGTTTGATGTGCCTGTGCAGAATAAAGTATTACCACTAATAGAAACGCTTGGTGTAACAGTTGTAGCAACTGTTACTGTTAGGCTATTGCTATTGGCAGTTGCACTTGTTTGGCAAAGATTATTGGCTGTCATTACACAAGTAATCACATCACCATTTGAAACATCAGTGCTTGTTAAAACCAATGTTGCATTAGTAGCACCAGAAATATTAGCACCATTCTTTTTCCATTGATATGTTGGTGCAGAACCACCATTTGTAGGTGTGGCTGTGTATGTGTTTGATGTGCCTGTGCAGAATAAAGTAGTGCCACCAATAGAAACACTTGGTGTAACAGTGATGCAATCATTTGCCAGAATAAAGTTACCAATTGCAGCAATTGAAGTTGCTGTGTTGGTGTTGGTACCATTTGTTGGGGTGGTTTTTGTCCAGCTACTCGTATATCTTGCTGTTATCACAGATGATGAAGTTGCACCACCTACTAAATCGCTTGAAACATACGTCATTGCTGCATCGTAAGTTGTAAATGCTAAAGCACTTGCGTTAGATATATTCCAATATCTGTTTACATAAGCTGATTGACTGACTGGTGCTGTAGCATAATTACCAACACTTGAAATAGGTGTGCCTGTAGATGCTGTAAGATTACCAGCAGTTGTAACACTTGCAAAAGTTAGCGTGATGGGTGTATAATTTGTGGCATCACCAATATGAAAGGTTCTTGCAACAGTCGTTCCTGTTCCAATATTTCTATTTAAATTACCAAAAACCCAACCACTTGTTCTTGAAACTGTGCCTGCAGAGGTAACGGTTAAAGTATATGCGGAAGTTGTGTTTAATACCCCACTTGTTAAATTAAGTGATGAAGTAACAGAAGCATTTCCAGCCAAAGTTTTTGTACCTCCACTAATACCTAAAACAGAGAAAGTCGTTAACTCAGCAGGAATAGTTTGAGCTGATGAACCCGTAAAGTTTATTGTTGTAGTAGATGGTTGTGTAATTGTACCTAATAAATTGCTAACGGTAAAACTGCCTGAAACATTGATAGTGCCTGCAATAAAAGATTTATTACTGGCAACACCTGAATTGGATAATATAATATTTGCGTAAGATAATGTATCAACAGTTTGTGCTGCTGTTTGGCTAGTTGTTCCTCTATAAAAATCAATCGTTGATGATGACCCTAATGTGATGTTGGCAACTGCATCTTCAAACACAAGTGTTGACCAACTCGTTGATGGTGTAAATGCTGCTTGCACAGTAGCCCCACTTTGAATGGTAGCAGTTGGTGCTGCTGATAAAGCAATTGTTGTGCTATTTGGAACACCAAGTACAGTTGTGCTTGCTGCAAATGTACCTGTGCCACTCACTAAAGTAACCGCACCACCAGCTGTAACACTTGTACTTGATGCACAAGGTAAAGAGTAAAGTGTAGTAGATAAAGTTGCACCACTTAAAGCAGTTGTTGCTGCAACAGATGCAGTGAATTTTGTTGAGCTTGTAATAGCTTTAATGTAAGTTAATGCAGGAAAAGCTCCAATGCCACTTGTTACAGTAATATAAGAGCCTACACTCAATCCAGCTGTGCTAGCACAAGTTACAGTTTGCGTTAAGCCAACTGTGCTTGCTGTAGTTATTGCACTTGGTGTAGTAATGGTTGAACTATTTGCTGTAGTAGTAACAGTACCAGTAAAAGCACCAGTGCCAGTTGTTGTAGCAAGTCCACCATTTTTACCTGCCCTAAAAGTACCATTAATAGTTACCACACCACCAGCACGAACAGCAAGAAAATTAGTAGAAGCTCCAATAGGTCCACTCAAAGTAGAACCAGCTTCAATTGTTATGTTTCTAAATTTTGCATTGGCACCACCCATATTTACATTGGCGTTGTTTATTAAGCTAAGATTACCAAAAGAATTCGTGGAAACAGATGTAATAGTAGCACCATCAAATACAATTTCTAAGTTGGGATCGTAAATTGTACCAAAAGATATTGCCGTACTATTTTGATAAATAATTTTATGGTTGCCACTTGAAGGAACAGAAACTGAAATAATTCTAGTTTTGTTTACAGTTAAAACAGAACCTGATAGTAAAGTTAAAGTAATTGGTGCAGCAGCTGTTGTTGGGTTGCCAATAATAAGACTATCACCACCTGCATTACCTGCATTTGTTGTTCCTATTGTCCAAGTACCACTTAGAGAAACGGCAGTTGTATTTTGAATAATAAAATAGCGACCACCACTTGTAAAATCCGCAAGTGTGCCACCTGTTCCATTGGTACTAGTACCCCAACTACTTGTACTGTTTAAAGCACCTGTGCCATTGTAATACCAGTTGGTTGCTGCCGATAATTGTTTGAATGGGATAAGTAGGAATACAAAAAAAAGTATTGCAATGCTTACTTTTAGTTGCGAGAATATTTTATTCTCTTTGGTAGATGTTTGTTTCATACGTGTTTATTTTAGCAATTATTAAAAAATATTCAATTAACAAAAGAACAATCGTTTGCGTATTACTAGCAAACATTAACCATTCAGAATTGTTGCAAAATCGTTTTCACTATTTCGGTAACATAATATTAATTTCCGAATCTGTTTAGTATTCTCTTTATCAATAAATTAGACTTTCTTATTTCTTATTGAAAGTCTAATTCATAAATACTTACACTAATTAAATTGGGACATATTATCTAACAAAAATTATTCTATCAGGTATTTTATCCCATTATCGCCTTTGCTTTTGGTAAGTCAATCTCCTTTTCCCATTTAGCAACAACTACTGTTGCAACTGCATTTCCAATGATGTTGGTTAATGCCCTTCCTTCGCTCATAAATCTATCAATACCTAATATTAGTGCAATAGCAGCCACAGGAATATGACCAACTGTTGGCAAGGTTGCAGCTAAAGTTATAAAGCCACTACCAGTAACGCCAGCTGCTCCTTTTGAAGTTAATAGCAACACTAATAGAAGTGTTATTTGTTGTCCAATATCTAATGGTGTGTTGGTGGCTTGTGCTAAAAAAACAGCAGCCATTGTAAGGTAAATGGATGTACCGTCAAGATTGAATGAATAACCTGTAGGAACAACCAAGCCAACAACAGGTTCGGAGCAACCTACTTTTTCTAATTTATTCATCAAGCCTGGCAATGCAGCTTCTGATGATGATGTGCCTAAAACAATTAATAATTCTTCTTTTATAAACCCTAATAATTTAAATAAATTGAATCCTACAAGTTTCAAAATACTCCCTAAAATCACTACAATAAAAATGATGCAAGTAATGTAAAATGCTATCATCAATTGCCCCAAAGAAGCTAATGAACCAACACCATATTTACCAATGGTAAAACTCATTGCACCTAAAGCACCAATTGGTGCAACTTTCATAATCATTTTTATGACTGTAAATAATGCAGTTTCTAAAGACTTAATTCCTCTTAAAAGTGGCTTACCTTTTTCGCCAATTTTGGTTAACGCAAAACCAAGCAATACCGAGAAAAATAATACTTGTAGCAAATCACTATTTGATAATGCACTTACAATATTATCGGGAATGATGTGCAACATGAAATCTGCAAAGGTTCTACTTTTTCCTTCTGATATATATCCTTCAACTGCTTTCACATCAAGGGTTGCAGGGTTTATATTCATTCCAACTCCTGGCTTTAAAATATTAATAACAACCAGCCCAATAATTAATGCAAGAGAAGTTACAACTTCAAAATATAAAAGTGCTTTGGCACCAACACGACCCACTTTTTTTGTGTCTTGCATTCCAGAAACGCCAGAAACAATGGTACAAAAAATAACAGGTGCAATCATCATTTTAACCAGCTTGATAAACCCATCACCTAATGGTTTTAATTGCACTGCACAGGAAGGACAGAATTGACCAATCAATATGCCAACAACAATTGCTATCAACACTTGAACGTATAAAATTTTAAAAACTTTCATTCCTTTATTTTGTTTGTTATGAAATACATACTTGCTTGTAACACAGCAATAGCAATACTTTCAGCACACTTTATTGTGTTGGTAAACCCACATTTGTATAATCCCAAGCCCTATCTCCAGAAATAATCCATTGTGAATTAGTAGCATCAGTTCCTCTTGATACCTCCCAATCTGTAGTAGGATTTTTAATAGTTGATTTTCTAAAAAAAGTTCTATTGCGAGTGTCCTTTACTTCACCAGCAATTGCCCACATAATATTGTTTCTTGTGCTTGTAGTACCTTGAGAAATTGTTCTTGCAACTAATGGGCTACCAAATACATCAACAATTTTATAAGCTACACCACCTAAGTTGTAAATGCCAGCAGCATCTTTTTTCAATAGAGCAATAGCACTGTTACCACTCAATTGCAATGGTACACTTGCGTTTGCAGCAGTTGTGCTACTTGTTCCCCAAATTGTATCGTGTTTTATTTTAGTTGTATCGCTTTTTGTAGAAGCAATAACATAGCATTTTGCAGTATCTAATGTTTTATTTAATTTAATAAATGACCCAGTTAAAGAGAAGTCGAAATCTGCTAAAGTATTGGTATCTTTTGTTGCAAAATAACCAATGGCATAATTAGATAAGTCAATGGCAGCAGCAGTTCCATTGTATAATTCTATATAGTGGCTTCTTGTTGAAGCAACTGTTAATGGGTCTGTATTGATAGCTGTTGAAACCTCAGAAATAATAAGGTCTGATGATGGTGTAATTACTACTGGTGGTGTTACATCGAATGTAATTTTAGAAGTGCAACCAACTAAAAAAAATAATGCTAAAGATGTATAAAAAATTGTTGATTTCATTTGTATTTTTTTTTATAATAAAATTTGAACTGCAAGATTGCTAACCCATTTTTTTGTGTTAATAGATGGGGTTTTATCGTCAATATAAGTGGTGTTGATACCAACTTTTACAGCATTGTTTTTAATGAATTTATTTACACCAACTGTGTACCATTGTTGTTGATGCACCAATGAATTTGCCAAATTAAATTCTGGCGTAATAGATGAAAATCTTACATCAACAGCCCAACCACTTTTACAGATATATGATGATTGAATATTAACTGCACTGCCAATATTGTAATAAGTAGCTGCAACATCTTCAGTTAGTTTTTTTGTTCCAATAGAATTTGTGTATAACTCTTTACCAGCAACGTTTCCATTAATGTATTCACCAACAAAAGCAAAGCCTTGATATTTAAAAATAACATCGGCAACAAGCTTTCTATAATCTGCATAATCAGCTACACCACCTTTGTTGTAAATACCTGTAACAACTGCATTATCTGAACCAATTGGGCTACTGACTTTTGAATTGTAGCTTGCTGCAAAACCCACAGCCAGCTTGGGTTTGCGTTCTCTATAAATATCGTGTGCTATAAAAGCATTGTTCTTAATAAAGTCGCCAAAAGGCAATACGTCTATTCTTCCACCATATTTAAAACCAACATTGGGTTGTGCTGCAAAGAAGTTTTGCCCTTCACCAGAAGTGATAGAAATGGATGGATAGATTCTCCATTTTTTAATACCAAAATTTGTTTCAAAAAACAATCCTCCTTCTCTTGTTGAACCAACAAAATTTTGCATCAAGCCACCATACACACTGCCATCAAGCGACTTGCCAGCTTGGGTTTGCCCCATTACTTGAGCGTAACACTCATCTGCCATTGCCAAACGATTGTTAGTATTTGTTTGCTTTTGTCCTAAAATTAATTTCGCTTTTTTTTGCATAAAAGAAAAACCAATCCAGCCTTCTAAAATGGGCGTGGTACTACTAAAATCTGTAACGATACCTAATGACATTTTATCTTTAAAACCAGTTGCTGTAAATGCTAATCGCACTAAGTTCAAAGACAATCTATTTGATTTTGTTCGTGTTGAAGCCGAATCGAATTGGCTTAATTGTAACCCAGATTGAATAGTGCTTAACAGATTAAAACTTGTTTTATCTGTTTTACCAACATTGATAAATGTTCCTTCGCCATTAATGTAAATTAATGAGGAATCTACTTTAGATAATTGCTGTGCATTTGCCCTAAAAGCCAATGATAGCAAGGTACAGCTAAACAGTGTTAATATTTTTTTTATCATTATTTTTTTAAATTTATAGTTGAACAGTGAACTGTATTTGTGAATAATAGTTACCATTTTGAGTGCTGGTTTTGAGTGCATCTTTTAATTCATCATAACTAATTTCAAATTGAATTTTTAGGTTATGATCAGCTAAATATTTTGTTGCAACTAAAGTGTAAAATTTGTTATAGTCTGCAAAATTTGCTGAAATTGTATTGCTATTTAAACTCGTGTAACGTAATGCCACAGCCCAATCTGAGCGAAACACATAACCTGATTGCAAATTAAATCCTGTACCTAAATTCAAGCGTGAGTTCACAATATTTTGTGTTTGCTCTTGTGTTTGTGAAGTACTGTAAGTAGAAAATTGTCCATTTAATTTATACTCTCCTTTTATGTTAGTTGGCACAGTAGCTTGTGTTGCAAACAGGCTTCCCATTGAATAAAATCCTTTGTACTTAAACAAATAATCTACACCAAATTTTGAGTATTTTGGCAGCGTTATATTTTGCAACGAATCGCCGTACAAATACCTACCACCATTGGTTCCTAAGGCAGATGAAGCTCCATCATTATAACTATAAACAACACCAATTACTAACTTTGGTTTTTGTTCTCTTGCCAAGTCATCCATATAAAATTCGCCACCATTTGAAAAATTATCAAAGGGCAAATAATCCAATCGAATTCCATATTTAAACCCACCAAAATTTTTTTGCAAAGAAGCTCTGCCTTCGCCTGTTGTAAAAGAAAAGTATGGTTTTAAAATATGCTTTCCACCAAGTTTATAATTGCCTTTGTAGCGAATACCATAATCAAAAATGGCGTCGAAAGCCCCTGAAACTCCACTTCTTTCAATAAATCCTAAGCTCTCGCCTTCAACTCTTGTTTCTCTTGAGTCAATATAATCGGCTCTTAGGCCAATATTAAAAGTATGTTTTCTGCTGGGCCTATATTCAAAATAAGCTTCTTGTAAAACGGTGTTAAAAGACCTGTTACCAGAAGTAGTACTTTGATAATTAGCTGGTAAATTAAACCTCATAACAGCTGCAAATTTTTTATCGAAAAGATTGGCTACAAAACTTAATCTTGCTCTACTAATACTAAATGTTGAACTTAAATTTGAGATGTTTTTGTAAGCAGAATTAACAGCATATAATGTTTGCAAACTTTGCGAAATATTGAAACTTCCATTGGCAGAACGAAGTGTAATGCCATCACCTAAAGCATAGCTTTTCTTTAGCCTTAGTATATGAACGTTGCCAGCAGGTTCTGTAAAATTTTCAGTTGTATCAATTCTGTATCGTTCTTCATCTTGTGCAAACACGCCACCACAAAGCATTACACAGAATGAAAGAAAAAAAATTATTTTTGTTTTGTACATTTGTAAACAGTTTAACTATTGTAAATCCATAAAAAATGAAGCGAAAGCAAACTTGCCCATTTCGCCGTTTGAATGTCCCACTTTTGGAACAAAAATTTCAGTCCAATTAAAAGGAAGTTTTAAATCCTTTGCTTTGTTTTTTGATGTTGTAAAATAATATTTGCCTCGCTCGAAACGGCTTTTGCCTTGAGCATCAGCTTCGGCAGTTGCATTAAAATCTTTGCTATCTCTATCGGTATCTGCCATACCCAATAACACATATAGCTTGGTAGAAAATAATGCAGCCAAATTACTAGTATCAACTGGTGCTTTTTTTAGCCCAAAAGGAAATTCAACATTACAATCAGTTGCTGTGTACCAACCAGAATTTGCAATAGCAGCTTTAATAACTTTTGTTTGTTTTACAAACATTAAAAAGCGATGCACAAATTGAGCTCCACCAGAATGACCATATAAATAATAACCCCTGCAACTGCTTTGTGTTTGTTTTACAACGCTGTCAAACAAAGGTTCTATTACATTAAAACTCCAATCTTCTTGCTTATTAAATGCTTGTTTTTTTCTGTTATAAACGTTGCCTAAATTGTATCCATCTAACCCTGGATAATCTTCTTTATCAAATTCGGGTGCAATTATTTTACAGCCAAAAACTGTTGCAGCGTTCATCAAATCATCCATATATGCCGAAGCATCTCGATGAGCTCCGTGCAGCATCACCACAATAGGCATACTATCAGCATTGGCTTTTGGGCTAAAATAAAAAACCTTCATTGGGCTTTTCATTTTGCCACCATTGCTAAAATATAACTCTTGCTTACCAACACTTGCTCTGTTGATTTGTGCAGTTGTTTTATTGATGCTGAAAGCAAGAAATAATAAGATGAAAATGTTACGCATTAGTTTTATTTTTTTACAACATAGGCACATAGAAAACACAGAAAAAACTATTGTGAACTATGTGCCTATCTGGTTATCAGTTATTCAATAATAATTTTTTGAGTTAAGCTTGTTTTACCATCAATACTTGCAACATTTAATACATAAAATCCTTTTACAATACTTGCTGGCAATTGCATTTCTATATTACTATTTATACTATTTTGATTGATGGTTTTTACAAATACAATTTCACCTTTTATCGTTTTTACGGATACACTATATTGTGCAATAGGTGCATTTTTTAATGTTATAATGGCTGTATGATTTACTACAGGATTTGGATAAACACTCAATTCAATATTTGCTTTTTTCTCATATTTTATAAATATTACAACCGACAAAGTTGACTTGCCATCTACATCGATTTGTTGTAATCTGTAGTATAAATTATTGTTAGGAACATTAGCATCTGTGTAAGTATAATTAGTGATTGATGATGAATTTCCCTTGCCCATAACCTTTGAAATATTTTCAAAATTAACACCATCATTTGAGCGTTGAATATTAAAATGACTATTGTTTTTTTCAGTAGCTGTTGTCCAATTTAGTTGCACATTTTTTTCTAATTTATTACCAGTAAATGTTGTTAAGTTAATGGGTGTTATAACAACAGAATCCACAACGCCATCAACAAAATTTTGTGCATTCAACATTGAAGGAATAGAAATAAACGCAGCAACAAAAAGGGTTATTATTTTTTTATAATTGAAACTATATTTTTTCATATTAAAATTATTTTATAGTAGTTATGATTATTTTTTAATGATGATTTCTAAACGATTTTCTCCAACACTATTTTTGTTTAAAGGGTCAATTACCAAATCGTAAGTTGTATCTTTATCAAGCAAAATATATTTATTAAATAATTTGTCGTGAAGTGTTAATGTAACGCCATTGGCTATATTAAAATCAGTAGCTTTTAGTGTATAAGTTTCAATATCATTAGTAGCTGGTAAAGCAATGCCCAATTGAATTGTAGCTTTGTTAGTATTACGATAATCTGTTGCTAATTTTTGTTTGTCATCACTTAATGAATAAATGCTTAAACCATTATTCATAAGCTTAACAGCATCTGTTTTTTCATCGTAACTATTTGCATAATTGCTGCCAAAATTCAAATTAAAATTATCATATTCTTCACCATTTTTTATAGCTTTTATTTGAATGTGATTTGCTGTGTTAGCAGTTCTAAATAATGTTGGACAAGTAGTACAAGTTGCTTTATTATTTTCATTAAAAATTAAATTAGTAGCAGCATTTGCTTTTACAAAAAATGCACTGTAAGCAGGTATTACATAGTTTGCAGGAATTGGGTTTACTGTTATATAATTTCCTGAATGTGGGTTGCGTAAATATATGCTTGAACCAATATTTGTAGCAGCATTTAATACAGCACCAATATCAACTGGCGATGGATAAGGATTTCCCACTAAATTAAATCCAGCAGTTAAGCCTGTACCTCCTGTTACAAGTTTTATTGTATCTGCTCCATAGTTCACAACACCAGTCATATCAATAGTTACAGGCTTTGGAATGGTATCAAAACCATTTAAAGTATTTGATTGATTTCTTTTCCCCCTAATCAAAATTCTAATGCCTTGCCCAGCTTTCCAATTGCTTGTAGTATCGTCTAAAAAAGCTTTCCAACCAGCATCGTTTGTTGCATCTCCATTTGCATTTACTGTGTTAAAATAATAGGCACTTGGATTATTGGTTGATGTTTTTGTAAAGCCATAACCAACAGTTTGCCCTGTGCTTAAATTAGTGCCAGCAATATTGCCAGTAATATTAATATCATCAGTTAATTGACTTAAAGGTTGTGGCGTGTTGAATGGATGACTTAAGAAACGAAATTTTCTAAACCCAGCAGGTAAATATTGTTGAACAGTAACATTGCCTACAATGCTTGCACCTATTGCCATTGCTGCAATTGAAGCTGTGCGTGTAGAGTCGGATTGTAAAGTAAATTTACCCGTGCCTGTTGGTGTAGGAAAAGATGTTGGTGAATTTATAATCAATTTCGCACCAGACTTTAAAGTGATGTTTTGTGTTGTAGGCACATTAATTCCACCAATTAAATTTACTGTTAAATTACCTGATACTGTGGTTGTACCACTACCAAAGGTCTTATTGCTGGCAACTGCTAAATTAGATAGTGTTAAGTTGGCAAAATTTAAAGATTCAATTGTTTGATTGCCAGACTGATTAGTAGTTCCTCTATAATAATCAATGGTTGATGCTGCACCCAAAGTTACATTTGGTGGAACAGTTGTATCTTGAAATAAAATAGTACCATTTGTAGAAACTGGCACAATAGGTATAGCTACATTAGTTGAAAACAATCCACCACTTCTGCCAGCTTTAAAAGTTCCATTAATAGTTACACTTCCTCCACTTAATATAGCAATATAATTACTTGATGAACCAATAGGACCTGCCAAAGTAGAGCCAAGTTCTACCAATAAATTTTTTGTAGATAGAGATACAGCACCCATTGTTACATTGGCATTATTAATTAAACTGATACTTCCAAATCGGCTACTAGAAGTTGTGGTAATAGTTGTGCCATCAAACACAACTGCCAAATTTGTATCTGCAATTACTCCAAAAGATAAAGCAATATTGTTTTGGTAAATAATTTTTTGATTGCCGCTAGATGGTATCGAAACAGAAATGGTTCTGCTCTTATTGACAGTTAGTGCAGCACCAGGCATTAGTGTTAAAGTAATAGCTGGAGTAGCTGTTGTTGGATTTCCAATAATTACACTATCGCCACCAGCACTTGCAAAATTGGTGTTGCCTACATTCCAAACTCCATTTAAAGAAACTGTTGTTGTATTTTGAATAATAAAGTAACGACCTCCACTTGTAAAATCTGTAAGTGTGCCACCAGTGCCATTTGTATTGGTTCCCCAACTTGCCACATTGTTTAATGCACCAGTACCATTGTAGTACCATTTTATTTGGGCAGATAGTTGTTTACTTAAAGCAATTAATAAAAAGATTGTAACAAAAAGTTTAGAACTCAAGAAAGCATAACTTTCCCTAAAAAGTATTTTTTTCATACGCATATGTTTTGCAATTGTTATCCTGTAAAAATCAGGACAAACTTAATTGACTTCCAAAAAAATATTTGATTTTCAACTCTTCAGAATAAAAATTAAATAATTACATTTGTTTTCCGAAACAAAAAAATAGTTTCCGAATATTTCAACTTGCTTGTTAACAGTCTATTATGCAAATATTAAAGAATGGTAAAGAAGAGATTGTGTATTTGCTTGCAAAGGCAATAGAGCAGTATAAATTAGAAACTGGGCAAGAAATTATTCAAAATACCAATAGAAAAAATTACGAAGTACTCGCCATTTTACTAAGTGAAATCAGTAATCAGCTTCCTATAAAGTGGGAAGAATTTGGAACAGAACCTTACACAGAAGATACAAATAAGAATCCTCAAGAATATCCTTACAGAAAATATGACATTACTGGTGGACAAATAAAAGATGCATTAAATGGAATTGTAGCTCATCCACGCCCGTTTTTAATTGATGCTTGTTATATTTATTTGTTTGGAGTAGGAAGAAAATCTTTTGAAAAAAATCCTACAGATGATAATTTATTAGTAAAATCTTTGGAAGAAAAAAAGGAACAAGAGATAGTTGTTGAGAATAATAATATTAACTACCAACAACAAATATTGTCTTTACAACATCAACAAAAAAGCAAAGCAAATAAATTTAATGTAGTTGGTGGTATAGCTGCCATTTTTTGTGTATGTTCGGTTATACTTTATATCACTCTTATTAACTCAAGAAAAGATTGGCAAGTTATTAAAACTGAAATGAACATCTTGCCATATCAACCCACAAAATTTGAAATTGATAGTTTAGAAGGTGTATGGTTGTGCTATACAGGTTCGCCCCAAGCAAGAATTTCTGACCCTAACAGGTATCATAAAGTTGTACCAAATTTAGTTTCCATTACTTATAAAAATGGCTATTTTACTTTTGATAGATATGGTGCGAGTTTTGACCATATTGGTTATATGCAGTTTGAATCGCCAGGCATTATATCTGTTCATTCTCGTATAAAAAATACTACAAATAAAACCGAATCGCCACGCCACTCTTTGTTAAATCTTTACACAAGCAATAAATATTTAGCAGCTATTTCTTCATCGTGGAATTTTGATATTGGTGATAAAAATAAAATTATTGGTATTAGAGAGATATTCATAAAGCAAGGAAAGGGTGGCAATATTGTAGAAGTGATGAACGAAATAGAAAATGCTAGTTGCAATTGCAAGGTTATTCGCTGGCAACAAGCTAACAACAAAGTAAAAACATTTTACCTGAAAAATGAACTGCTAGATTCTTTACGGTTAACTGAATTGAAACCTCTAATTGATGAGAATAGTATTTTGCCAAATATTCCACAAGACAGCCTTGTTTTATCTAGCCACACTCTTTAAAGTGATATAAAAGTAAACTAGATTTTTTTGATTGTACAGTTTTAGGAATAATGAAACGTTACTGAATTTAATAAAATATTTGTTGGTATTTTAAAATGTGTGTTAGTGAATAAATTAATATAAATAACCGAAACATTATGATATGAGTTGCCTTTAAAATGAATAAATCTATCCTCTATATTTTAAAGTAATTATCAAAGAGATCCATTATTGGTAGCAGAATATTTGATTTGTTACAATCCTTCTAATGCTTGTTCAAAATCTGCAATAATATCTTCAATATTTTCTATACCAACACTCAGCCTTATTAGTCCATCAGTAATGCCAAATTTTACTCTTTCGTCTCTTGGCACAGAAAAATGTGTTGTACTCGCAGGATGAGAAATCAAAGTATCAACAGTACCTAAAGAAACAGCTCTTGTACACATTTGTAATTTGTTTTGAAACGTAATGCCTGCTTGCAGTCCACCTTTTAATTCAAAACTGAAAACGGGTGCATTGTCTCGCATTTGTTTTTTTGCAATTTCATAATCTGTATGAGAAGCCAAACCTGTATAGTTTACTTTTTCTATGGCATAATGTTCTTGTAAATAATTGGCAAGCTGCTTCGCATTTTGGCAATGACGCTCCATTCTTATTTCCAAAGTTTTAATACCATTTAGTAATAAAAATGCATCAAAGGGATTGCTGTTGCCTCCAAGTAAAGCAAACCATTTCCAGATTTTAGTTTTCATTAGTTCAATATCTTTCCCTAATAAAATTCCACCAATTGCTGTGCCGTGACCATTTAAAAATTTAGTGGTAGAATGAAAAACAAAATCAACATTATACTTAAAAGGTTGTTGCAAATATGGCGTTGCAAAAGTGTTATCAACAGTCACTATTAAATTGGTTGCTTTAGCTATATTGCTTACTGCTTCTATATCTACACATTGAATAGTTGGATTAGCAGGTGTTTCAATATGAACCAACTTTATAGATGAATTTTCTGCAATTGCTTTTGCAACTTCATCTACATTTCTCATATCAACAATAATAGTTTCAATGCCTGTATCTGCAAGCACTTTGTGCATTAATTCATAAGTGCCTCCATATAAAGAATAATGAGAAAGAATAGCATCACCAGCTTGTAAATTACCTAAAAACATTGTAGCCATTGCAGCTTGTCCACTGCTATGTAATAGTGCTTTTAGTTCAAGTTGTTTGCCATTTGCATCTTTCAATCCAAATGCCTCCAAAGCAGCAATCGTTTCTTCAACAGCTTTGCAAGTTGGATTTGCCCAACGCGAGTATATTTTTTCTTTATCCTTACTTTCAAAACGCTCCATTCCTTCTTCGGTTGAATCGTAAGTAAAAGTTGATGTTGCATAAATTGGAACAAGATGTGCATCTTCTGCATTATTATTGGATGCACTATGTAATGCAGTAGATGATATTCCTTTGAATGGTAATTTTGTTTTCATAACAAATAGTATTAAATAAAACGAACAGCAAGATTAAAACAACAAAACAAATTTCATCCTTTATTTTTGATAAAGATTTAAAATTTGCTTATGAATCGTCCTATTAGAGTATTGGTTGCAAAAGTTGGATTAGATGGTCATGATCGTGGTGCAAAAGTTATTGCTACTGCTTTGCGTGATGCAGGAATGGAAGTTATTTATACTGGCTTAAGACAAACGCCAGAAATGGTTGTTAATGCTGCATTGCAAGAAGATGTAGATGCAATTGGTGTAAGCATTTTAAGTGGTGCACATATGACTGTTTTTCCTAAAATTCTAGCATTGATGAAGGCAAAAGAAATGAATGATGTGTTGCTTACTGGTGGTGGAATTATCCCTGAAGATGATATGAATACTTTAAATGAAATGGGTGCGGGGAAATTATTTGCCCCAGGTACTTCAACAGCAGATATTGCAGGATATATTACTAATTGGGTAAAAGAGAATAGAGCCTTTTAACACAAAGAATAACCACTTACCATTAACCATTTACTACTAAAACTTCAATTAATACATTTGTTCAATGGAAATCACAACGCAAACAGTAGATAAACTTTCAAATTTGGCACAGTTGCAGTTTTCTGAAACCGAGAAAGAGGAAATAAAAGCTGATTTAAATAAAATGATTGGCTTTATAGAACAGCTTGAAAAAATTGACACAACAGGTGTAGAACCTTTATTACATATTTCTGATGCTGTAAATGTTTTAAGAGAAGATAAATTGGCTGGAAGTATCAGTAGAGAAGCTGCTTTGTTAAATGCTCCTTCTAGTGATGGACAATTTTTTACTGTTCCTAAAGTAATTAAAAAGTAAATTTTAATTAAGGATTTAGGGTTATGAATTGTGAATGAAAAACATTTGTCAAACTCATAATTCATAATTCATAACTCATAATTAAAAAAATGGACTCAATTATAAAAATAGAAAATTTATACAAAACCTACTTTATGGGTGAACAAAGTGTGCAGGTTTTAAAAGGCTTGTCGCTTGATATAATGAAGAATGAATATGTTGCTTTAATGGGGCCAAGTGGTAGTGGCAAAAGTACACTGATGAACATACTTGGATGTTTAGATACACCTACTGGAGGCAATTATATTTTGAATGGAAAAGATGT
>JANYEB010000181.1 GCA_025363355.1 Chitinophagaceae bacterium
ATTTTTAACAGCCCTTTCTCCCAATGTAGATTATTATATTCCTCATCGTTATAAAGAAGGATATGGTATTAGTAAAATAGGAATTGACTTTGCCAAAGAACATAATTTCACACTAATTGTTTCTTTAGATTGTGGTATTAAAAGTGTTGACTTAATTGAATATGCTAAAACGCTGGGCATTGATTTTATTATTTGCGATCATCACTTACCAGATGAAATTTTGCCTCCTGCAATTGCTATTCTTAATGCAAAACAAAAAGATTGCAACTACCCATTTAAAGAACTTTGTGGCTGTGGCGTTGGTTTTAAATTAATGCAAGCAATTGCTGATAGAAAACAATTACCATCTGAAAGCTTTTTAAAATACCTCGATTTAGTTGCAACTGCTATTGCTGCTGATATTGTTCCAATAAATGATGAAAACAGAATATTAGCTTACTATGGTTTAGAGCGTGTGAACGAAAATCCTTGTGTTGGTATAAAAGCTTTAATGCAGTTAGCTGCTGTTAAAGAAAAAATGACGATTAGCAATTTAGTGTTTGTTATTGCACCAAGAATTAATGCTGCTGGAAGAATGGATGATGCAAAAAAAGCAGTTCAACTTTTCATTGCTCAGGATGTAGATACAGCAATGGATGTTGCTAAACTTTTGCATATTGATAATACAGATAGACGCGAAGCTGATACTAATATAACTGCAGAAGCCTTATCTATTATTGAAAATAGCAATGATACAACTGTAAGAAAAAGTACTGTTGTTTACAGAGAACATTGGCATAAAGGTGTAGTTGGTATTGTTGCCAGTAGATTAATTGAAAGCTATTACAGACCCACAATTGTTTTAGCAAAAAGTGGAGATTGTATTGCTGGCAGTGGAAGAAGTGTTCCGGGATTTAATTTATATGAAGCTATTTATTCTTGCAAAGAATACTTAATTGGTTTTGGTGGTCACTTTGCAGCAGCAGGTTTAACAATGCACGAGAATAATTTAGAAGATTTCAAAACCGCTTTTGAACTAGCTGTATCATCTCAAATAACACCAGAGCAATTGATACCAGAAGTTGTAATTGATGCTGAAATTAATTTCAGCGAAATTAATCTTGCCTTTTATAATATACTTATTCAAATGGAACCTTTTGGACCAGAAAATATGAGACCAGTTTTTGTTACAAAAAAAGTATACAACTCTGGATTCTCAAAAATTGTGAAGGAACAACATATCAAGTTTAGCTTGCAACAAGGTTCTATAACCCTTAATGGTATTGGATTTGGAATGGCTGATAAATTTCCTGTTTTGCAAATGAACAGACAAGTAGATGTTGTTTATACTTTGGATTTGAATGAATGGAACGGAACAAAATCTGTTCAACTAAAAGTAATAGATTTAAAGTTAAGCGAATAAAAAAAGTGCCAACCAAATATAATGATTGACACTTTTTTGTTTAAAGCAAACAGTACTAAGATTTCTTTTCTTCTACTTTCTCTTCTGCTTTTTTCTCATCTTTATCTTTTTTGCAGCAACTTTTTTTGCCACCTTTTTTGCAACATTCTTTTTTGTCTTTGCTGCATTCTTTCTTTTCTTTTCCTTCACCAGCAAATGCAACACCTGTTACTAAAAATGCTGCTGTAGCTAATACCAATAATTTTTTCATAATAAATAAGTTTAAAATTTACAAATGCAAATTAGGGATTTTAACAATATCAAAACCTCAAAAAATGTTAAAATTTTAAACCCAGCTCGCTAAAACGGTTACACCACCTTTTACAACCTCATTCAATTGAACGTTTACTTTAGTGCCAACTGGCATTAAAACATCTACCCTGCTACCAAATTTAATAAACCCATATTCAGCAGTTTGTTTAGCTTGCTCACCAACTTTTGTATAGTTGCAAATTCTACGTGCTAATGCACCAGCAATTTGTTTGTATAAGATAGTACCATATTTATTTTTTACCGCAACACTCCAACGTTCGTTTTCTGTAGAACTTTTAGGATGCCAAGCTACTAAATACTTTCCTTTGTGATATTGATTATAAACAACCTCGCCACTCATTGGATGTCTGTTTTGATGCACATTTGCAGGACTCATAAACACACTTACTTGCAAACATTTTCCTTTAAAAAATTCCTCGTCAACAACTTCTTCAATCACCACAACTTTACCATCTGCAGGGCAAATAATTTTAGTTTCATCAATAGTATGTACTCTATTTGGAACTCTAAAAAATGAGATAATAAACAAGAATAAAAACAGTGTTACAAAAAATATAACTGCTGTTAGCCATCCCATAGTATCGCTAAAAAAATTAAACGATGCAATGTTGATGATACCAAAAATCAATGCTGTAAGTCCAATGGTTCTATAACCTTCGTGATGTATTGTCATAATAAATTGTAAAAACGCAAATATATAGGAATGAAATTAGTTAGTGGTTGTTGATGGTTTTATCATTTCACTCTATAGTATCAACAGCCCTATTCAATAATCAACCTCTCTGTTTTAATATCTCCATTGTTCATAAAAACTTTAACAACATAAACACCTTTTGTTAACTGTTTGGTGTTTATAGTTTGGTGTTCTGTTGGATGGTTATATTGTTTAATTGTTCTTCCCAAATAATCAATAATCAATAATTCTTTTGCCCCTTTACATTCAACAGTTACAAATTCTTTTGCAGGGTTGGGAAATAAAACAATGTTTGGCGTTTGGTGTTTGATTGTTATTTGTTGAATTGTTGAATATTGTTTTTGTCCATCAAAATCTACAGACTGAATACGGAAATACAAATTCCTAATTCCTAATTCCAAATCCTTAATATCGTCTATAAAACCATACTCATTATAACTTTTATTATTAGCAACTACTTTACCAATATTTATAAAATCCCTACCATTTAAAGAACGTTGAACATTAAAGTGTGAAACATTTATTTCATTAGCAGTTTGCCATTGCAGCAACACATTCCCCTCTTTGGAGGGGCTAGGGGTGGGTTGATACATTGCTGTAAAACCTAGCATTTTTAAAGGCAAAGGCTGCACATTAATACAAACAGTATCACTACTTGTAAACCCATTAACAGTTTGTGTTAACACATAGCAAGTATTAGCCAAAGGATGCACCCAAAAACCAGGGCGTGTGCTATCTATTGCTATGCCAGTGTTTTGTATTTGCCACTTTAAACTATCTATACCATTGGTTAAACTGCCAATAAAAACACTATCACCAATATGTATAGTGCTGTCTCTACCTGCATCTGCTTTTAAATTAAAACTATCTAATTCATATACTGAAACATCATCTATTATATAACCAGCACCATAGTAACCATTTGGATTTACCTCTTTTTTAACGGTATTGCTATCGTATTTAAAATTACCAAGGGTTAAATATTGCTCTCCACCTTGTGCCGTATATATGCCACTTACTTTTACCCAATTCATAGTATCAATAATAATTGGGTTACCATAGTTTAATATTTGTGGGTTTGCAGGCAACACGCCATAAGAATAATTTGCAGTATCTACATAAACAGAAGTTTGGGTAAATAACATACCAACATTATTACAAGCAAATCTTGCCCCCTCAGGTAAATTTACAAAATGCTCGCAGTAGTATCGCTTATTAGCTATTAGGGTTTTATTTAGTTTAATTTGTACGTAATTCCGCATTCCAAAATTCAAATAAAATAAACCAATGTAAGCATTGCCTGTTCTAGGGTATTGATAACACCCACTTGATGAAGTGTTTGAAGGAATACCTGTATATAAGTCTCCACTACAACCATTAAAATACCCAGCCCCTCCATAATTTGTAGGTTCATACCAGGGAGCGGGGGGGGGGGTGCCTAAAGTTGGGCATACAGTGTATTGCTCAAAGCTATAATCAGGCACAAGGTTGGTTTGCGAAAACCCACTATTGAAAATCAATAAACAATAGCACACTTTTAAAAAGTGTGCTATTGTTTTTGAACAATAATTCTTATACATAGTTACTGTTTAATTAGTTTTTGTGTAATGAAACTATTATCCGTTTTGTATAGTTGTATAATATAAATACCCTTTTGAAATAAACCTATATCAATAGTTTCTTTTTGTACACCAATACATTTTTGTGTTATCATTACCCTACCTGCAATATCGGTAATTACAAATCGCTCAATATTTTTATTATTTATATTAAATACATTAACAACGGGGTTGGGGTATACTGTGTAGTTGTCATTCGTTACTGGCTCTTCCATTGTTATAACAGGTCTGACACCCCTAGCTGCAAAAGTTTCT
>JANYEB010000184.1 GCA_025363355.1 Chitinophagaceae bacterium
TTGCCATTTACACACACAGTTGTATTGCCTGTAATTGCTGCTACTGTTGGCAATGTGCCAGGTGAAATTATTTGTGAAGATGCATTACTGCAACCATTTGCTCCAGTAACAGTATAATAAACTGTAAAAGATCCTGCACCATTTACAAACAAATTACCCGATTGAAAAATAGTTGCATTTGTTCCACTATTGCTCCAAACTCCATCTGGTGTAGCACAAGCTAAAGTTGTATTGCCATTTACACACACAGTTGTATTGCCTGTAATTGCTGCTACTGTTGGTAAAGTACCTGGAACAATTATTTTAGAAGCTACATTGCTACAACCATTTCCATCTGTAACAGTATAATAAACTGTAAAAGACCCTGCTCCATTTACAAACAAATTACCAGATTGAAAAATAGTTGCATTCGTGCCACTATTACTCCAAACTCCACCTGATGTAGCACTTGCAAGTGTAGTACTGTTATTTACACATACTGCTGTATCACCAGTTATTGGTGCTACTGTTGGTGCAGTAATCGTAAAAGTTGCTTTATAATTTGCACCACCATTGCTTGCATAAACAGTTCCAGAGCAGCTTGTACTTTCTTCAGAATAAACCTCAATAGTGTAATTTCCAACAGCTAAACCAGAAAGTAAATTTGTTGAATAATCTGTCTTAGACCATTTTTGATCTCGTCCACCACAACCATTTGCAAAGTCTGATGTAAAAGGAATATTATTACTCACAAAAGCACCAACAGCATTACTAGTTAAATGAATATTGTAAAAAACTCTAGTGCTTGTTATATCACACCCACCACATTTGTAGTTATTATGTTCAGCACCTTTAAACGTCAGTCCAGTTGTTGCACCTTGACAAAAGCTACCCAAATTAGCTCCATTAAAATCTGGATTTGCGGTTGCAGCATTTAAATCGTAATAAGTATTATTAATGATAATATAGGTTTGATTAAAACCAGCAGATTGTGAAAAACAGCATTGAATACTAATAAAAGACAACACTGCCAAGAGTAGATTTTTTTTCATATTTAAGCATTTTGTTACGCTAAAGTAGAGAATTATATCAAATCAGAAAAACTATTCTCAATTATCAAAAACACACATACAAAAAGTTAGAAAAAACATAATATTAGTACTTGTAAGAGGTATTTTTTTGCATCATCTTTACTAAGCTGTTACTTTTACAATATGATTAAGTTAATAGTTGTAACCATTTCTGTTGTGATACTATCTGCATCCTGCAAACAAAAAGAAAATAATAAAATTGTAAAGCCTGCAACTGCTCAATCAAAAGACAGTTCAACTAGTTTTCCTATTATGGAATTGCTTAAAGAAGATATAAGAGAAGTTCAAAAAATTCCATACTTCATCTACAAAAAAACAACTTCAATCAAAGACAATAAATTTATAGACTCTGTTGCTGTAAGTCCAGAACAATTTGCTCAAATTATAACTCCACTTTTACTAATTGATATTGCAAGCAGTGCTGTAAAAGATAAGTTTAAAGAAGTTGCTTTTCAAGATTTATCTACTCAAAGCATTTCTATTGTTACATCATCAATTGATGCTACTACTGAGGTTAGAAGCGTAACAACTTTACTGAGCGATGAAACTAATAAATTAAAAAGCTTTTTTGCTGTAACAGAAAACAACTCACAAGACACACTTAAAAAAACTACTTACTATTGGAAAGCAGGAAAAAGCTTAACAATTAGCAAATCAATTCAACTAAAAGGTAAAACGCTAAAAGAAACAAAAGAATTTATTAACTGGAACGATATTGCTCAATAAAGAATGACAGCTGAAACCTTTGCTACCATTGCTCCCACACTACCACACCAACCTGGTATTTATAAATATTTTGATATAACCAACACAATTATATATGTTGGTAAGGCCAAGGATTTGCGTAAAAGAGTAAGCTCTTATTTCAACAAAAATCAAAACAGTTTTAAAACCATAGAACTTGTTGAAAGAATTGAAAGAATCGAATTCACCATTGTTAATACCGAGCAAGATGCTTTATTGCTCGAAAATTCTTTAATAAAACAATACCTTCCTAAATATAATATTAGTTTAAAAGACGACAAAACATATCCTTTTATCGTTATAAAAAAAGAACCTTTTCCAAGAGTGTTTTTTACCAGAAGAAAAATCAATGATGGCTCAGAATACTTAGGCCCTTTTACATCTGTTTTTTATGTTAGAGAACTATTGCAATTCATCAAACAATATGTTCCTCTTAGAAATTGCAAACTCAATCTTTCTCAAAAAAATATTGCTGCCAACAAGTTTAAAGTTTGCTTAGAATATCACTTAGGTAATTGTAATGGACCTTGCCAAGGCTTTCAAACTGCTACACAATATCAAGAGGGATTACAACATTTAAAAGATATTTTAAAAGGCAATGTAACAACGGTTGTTCAGCATTTTAAAAAGCAAATGATTGAACTTGCCGCAGAATTAGAATTCGAAAAAGCTGAAGCCCTTAAAAAGAAAATAGAGTATTTAGAAACCTATCAAGTAAAATCTGTTATAGTTAGTAAAAATGTCTCAAATGCAGACGTGTTCAGCATTGTAAAAGATGGCAATGATGCATTTGTTAATTTCCTAATGGTGCAAAATGGAACTATTGTGCAAACCCATACACAACAATTAGAAACCAAACTTGATGAGTCTGAAGTTGACACACTTAGTTTTGCTATTGCTAATTTCAGGCAAACATTTAATAGTTTAAGTAACGAAATTATTGTTCCTTTTGAAGTAGATTATTTAAACGATTCCATCACTCAAACTATTCCTAAAGCTGGCGATAAAAGAAAGCTGTTAGATTTATCTTTAAAAAATGTAGCTTATTTTAAAGAGGAATTACGCAAAAGAAAGATGCTGCACATTACCACAAAAACAGCCGATGAAGTATCACTTATTTTAGAAGAGTTGCAAGATGATTTACAACTATCTGAACTGCCAGTACATATTGAATGTTTTGATAACTCTAACTTTCAAGGTAGCTTTCCCGTTAGTGCTTGTGTTTGTTTTAGAAATGGTTTGCCCAGCAAAAACGATTACAGAAAATTCAATGTAAAAACAGTAACCGGCATCAACGATTTTGCTACAATGCAAGAAGCCGTTTATCGCCATTATAAAAGATATATTGAAGAAAATAAAAAGCTTCCTCAATTAGTTATTATTGATGGTGGCAAAGGGCAATTAAGTGCTGCATTAGAAAGTATCAAACAACTTAATCTCACTGGCAAGCTAACTTTAATTGGTTTAGCTAAAAACGAAGAAGAACTTTTTTTTGCTGGCGACAAGGAATCTATCAAACTAGATTGGAACAGCGATGGACTTAAACTGATTAGAAGAATAAGAGACGAGGTTCACCGTTTTGGTATTACTTTCCATCGTAGCCAAAGAAGCAAAGGGGCTATTAAAAACGAACTTGAAAGCATTGAAGGCATTGGTGCAAATACAATTACCACGCTTCTAAAAAAATTCAAATCTGTTAAAAAAATTAAAGAACAAAGTTTTGAAGATTTAGAGAAAGCTATTGGCAAACAAAAAGCAAGAATATTGTTAAATAGCTTTATTGGTCAAGAAAACTAAACTGAATTAGGGTTTCAACTAAATCTGCTTACTTATATTTGCCCAAAATCTATTGTTTTGAAAAAGGGAACTATCGTTATTATTATTGCTTCAATTATTTTATTAGACCAGTTTTTAAAGTTTTATGTTAAACTTAATTTCTATGCTGGCGAAGAACACAATGTTATTGGCACCTGGTTTAAACTACATTTTGTTGAAAACGAGGGAATGGCGTGGGGCTGGAAGTTTGGTGGCGACGTAGGTAAAATCACCCTTACTATTTTTAGATTGGTTGCTGTTGTTTGGGGAACCTTCTTAATTAGAGATTTTATTAATAAAAAATTTCATAAAGGCTTTATTATTTGTGCTGCTCTAATCTATGCTGGTGCTTTGGGCAACCTTATAGACAGTATGTTTTATGGCGTATTTTTCGATAGCACCTATAATATTCACAACTTTCAAAATGCAGGTGTGGTGGCAAAATGTTTTACTGGTGGTGGCTATGGTAGTCTTATGCAAGGCAAGGTTGTTGATATGCTTTATTTTCCATTATTTCAATCACAATTTCCAAAATGGATACCTTTTTGGGGTGGCGAAAGGTTCGAGTTCTTTAGCCCTGTATTTAATGTTGCAGATGCATCTATTTCCTTTGGTGTGATTATTATTTTTATCTTTCAAACTAAATTTTTTAAAAAACACAGACCTGTTAAAGAACCTGTTATTGAAAATACAGATGCCGTTGGTAATGCAGAAGTTGGTTAACAGGCTGCTCTATCTTTCTATTTTTATTGGTGATTCAAATTACCTAAGTTTTCCTTATTTATTTTGTGGCAAAGCAATCAAGTTTGCCATTAATCTATAAGCACCAGCAACACCAGCAGGCAACTGACGAAACATTGCAAGACTAACATAAGCAACATTTCCTTTGCCATATTTTGCAATTACTAAACTGCCATTGCTAGGTTTATCGTTTTTATCATTCATTGTTAATGGTGTTTCAAAATTGGTATCTAAATTTTCTGCTTGGTATGTACTTCTTTCTTGAATCCAACCATCAAAATCTTGTGCAGTTATCTTGTTTGGAAAGTTTAATACAGAATGATTTGGTAAAGCAAAATTTACAACAGCATCTTCTTCTGTAACCCTTGATTGTGCATTTACAGTAAATGGATAAGGACCAACTTGTATCTTTTTTCCATTCACTAAATTGTTTCTTAGATATTGAACAATTAAGTTGCCGCCATTTTTTACATACTCATTCATCACTTCATTTTTAGATGTGAGCCATTCGTTTAAATTGTATGCACGAATGCCTGTAATGATGGCTTGATATTGTGCTAAATTATTTGCAGTTACATCTTTTTCATTTAAGATATCTATACTGTAACCCAATTGTTGCAAGGCTTCTGGCACTTTATCTCCTGCTCCAACTATATAAGCAATTTTGTTACCAACAGTTTTTACATCAAGTTTGTGAGTGTTAATTTTTGCATTAGTAAAATATGTTATTGTTGGTATGTGGTCGTATTTTATTTGATGGAGGGTTTTGTTACAAACAGTACTATCTTCTCCACTGATTGGTTCTATTTTATAAACATTTTCTATACCGCTAATATTTGCATAAATATTTTCTTGAACAGAATTTTGATTTATAAAATCTAAAGCTCCTTTGTCAAAGTAAAGTTTTGATTTTAATTTTTCAGCATTACTGTCAAATAACAATTTTAAAGGTTTCTTATAAGAAACAATTTTTACTTTGCCACCAACAATGGGACTGTTAAAAAACATTTTCTCCTCATCATCCACTTCAACAGTTGCAATAGGAAACACCTGCAAAGGCTGATAAAGCTCACCTTTCACAGGATCTACATATTTATATTGAATAGATTTTGGGATAATAAAACTTTGCCCTTCAATATTTACAGTAAAGTTTAATTCATAAGCTGGTTTACTATCTGCATTGCCAATTAACTGCTGATTTTTTACAACAAACATTCCTTTTTCTTGTGGCTCTTGCAGCCAATAAGGTTGGGTTAATGGTTTATCTTGAGGGATATAAAAACTCTTTACAAAACTGATATTTTCATTTGGCAATAATGTTTTAGAAAACACCGAATCCAAGCCTTCCATTTGTATTTTTTTTAGCGAAGCATTTACACCTTTTCTATTATTGATAAAGAAGTTTGCTTTTAATGAATCGCCCTGTACCACATACTCTTGGTTTGTTGTAGCTTCTATAAACAATCCACTACAAGCTTCAATAATTGCTTGCACTTCCTGCAATTTTTTATCTCGCCAATTGCTTGGTTGCACACTTTGCAGAGCCTTATACAACTGCACCAAACTTGGAATACTTGCTTCGGGTTTTTCAAAACTATATTTCGAAATAATTAAATCAATCACGCCTTCAATCTTACTTCCATTAGCAATTTTTTTCCAAGAAATATCAATACCATCCATTAAATCAGTTTTTGCTGTATCACCTGCTGTGTGTGAAAAATATTCTAACAATTGCCCTCTTCTTCTTGGTCTTCCTTCACCTTGGCTTTTGTGCATTGTTCTTGCCTCTGCACCAATTTCTCCATAGCTTTTGCCAAGCCAAGAATTATATCCTCCAATATCTATTTTTAACTGACTATCATTTGTGGTGTTATTACCTCCAAAATTGTAGGTATTCCAAACAATTCTTTTTGCTTGATGTGATTTTACTCCATACTTAAATTGTTCAACAAACTTTGTTGAATCAGCAGCAGCAAAAAAAGCTTCATTTGCTAAAATAGCACTAGCAGCGTGATGCCCATGACCAGCTCTTGCATCTGGTGGAAACCTGGTTATGATTAGATCTGGTTGAAATTTACGTATCATCCAAACAATATCACTCAACACTTTTTCCTTATTCCAAATCTTTAAAGTTTCATCACTTGTTTTGCTGTAACCAAACTCATAAGCACGAGAAAAATATTGCTCTGCTCCATCAATTTTTCTTGCTGCTAATAGTTCTTGTGTTCTTATCAATCCTAAATCCACACCTTGTTCGCTGCCAATTAAATTTTGTCCACCATCGCCACGAGTTAAACTTAAATAAGCTGTGCGATACATTTTTTCTTTTGCTAAATAAGGGAGCAAAGCATTATTTTCATCATCAGGATGTGCAGCTATATATAGTACACTTCCTAAGACTTTTAATTTCTTTAATTGTAAGTAAATATCTGTGGTGGTGCTAATGATTGGTAGCTGTGCTTTAGTAGTGCCAACAGTAATAATTGAGAATAAAATAAGTAATGCTTGCTTCATATATCCTTTTAAAAAAGCAAAAATAACTTTTAACAAAACTCATCCATTTTTTATTTCCCAAAACTGGAGTTTGCAGTAATTTATTTCTTTTAATCACCATCAAATTTACTTAGGCAAACCTTTATTATTTGTTAATCATATTTTGCAACTATTTAACTTTGGGAAATGTATTTAGTTAAAACACCTTGGATTCTTAAAAGTCTTTATCCATCACTTATTTGGAATATAAAAACTGAAGACAAGAAATTGTATTTAACTTTTGATGATGGTCCACATCCAAAAGCAACTTCTTTTGTTTTAGATATTTTAAAACAATACAATGCCCAAGCAACTTTTTTTTGTATAGGAAAAAATGTAGTAGAAAACAGAGATGTTTATGATAGAATAATTGCAGAAGGTCATAAAGTTGGCAATCATACTCAAAATCATTTGAATGGTTGGAAGACAGATGATGAAACTTACCTAGAAAATATTAAACAAGCTGCATTAAACATTGATAGCAATTTATTTCGACCGCCTTATGGCAGAATTAGCAGGTTTCAAATAAAGTTATTAAAGCAACTGAAATTCAAAATTATTATGTGGGATGTATTGAGTGGAGATTTTGATATTACGCTTTCAAAAGAGAAATGTTTGAATAATGTAATTCTTCAAGCTACTTCAGGAAGTATTATAGTTTTTCACGATAGTGAAAAAGCCTGGGAAAGATTGGAATATGCATTACCAAATGTGCTAGAATA
>JANYEB010000112.1 GCA_025363355.1 Chitinophagaceae bacterium
ATAATAAGTGCTGCTTGTTAACGCTCCTATATCTGTTGTGCCATTTAATGTTGTTGTGCTATTGCTGATATCTGTAGGACTAGCAAAGTTTGAAGCACTTGCATACTGCCATTTGGTTACACTGCCTGTATTACCACTTAAGGTTAAATTAGCTGGTGTGCTGCCCGTGCATATTGTTTGAGCTGATGATACCGTGCCAGATACACTTGGAGCATCGATTGAAATACTTGCAGTAGTCGAATTTGCAGATGTACAAGCACCACTTGTTACAACAGCTCTATAATATGTTATTGTAGATAAATTAGGGGTAGTATAAGATGACGTTGTTGCACCACTGCCTCCAGTAACATTAGCCCAACCTGTGCTACCATTAGCACTTTGTTGCCATTGAATAGTTCCTGTGTTACCACTTAACGTAATAGAAGTTGATGTACCGTTACACACTACACTTGAAGTTGCAGTAGCAGTTCCACCTACACTTACAGGGTTCACAGTAATGCTAGCAGTGTTACCACTACTAACAGCACTACTACAACCTGCAGCACTTTGAATTGATGTTATGGTTACAGTTGTAGAACCACTATTAGATAAAGTTGATGTGCTAAATGTTCCTGTATTAGCAGCCATTGTTACACTTGCTGTATTACCCGTTGCACTGTTTGCACCACTTAAATTATACGTTACAGTATAAGTTGCTGCAGTTAAACTAGTAGAACTAATTGTTACAGTTGATGTGCTACCCATACACACAGGTGAGCTTGCACTAGTGCTAAAGTTGGTTACATTTGGTAATGCGTTTACAGTTGCTGAAGAAGATACTGTACTAACACATTTATTTGTAGCTTGTGCATAAGCAGTATAAACCTGTCCTGCAGTTATTGCAGATACAGTTGCTGTCCAAGCACCACTTGTTACTGTTGCTGTTGTTGCGGGTGTAGTAAATGTACCACCTAAATATAATTCAATGGTAGTTCCGTTAGCCTCGCTACTTGTACCACTTATTGTTGTGCTGCCAGCACAAAGTGGTGTAGTAATTACTGGTGTTGCACTTGTGCTAGCACAAGCTGTTACACTACCATTAACTGCCAAGTCGCTTGCAGTTGTTACGCTAAAGTCAAATATATAAAATGTCCCAGCTGCAGCAGTTGCACCGTAAGGAACAATTCTGAAAGTTACTGTTTGATTTGACTGTAAATTTTGTAACGCACTTATTGTACTCAAATCGGTAGAGCCAATTTGCCCACCAGCAGTAGCAGAAGAACTGAAGCTAACGGTTGCAATATCAACATAAGTTCCACCATTTATAGAATATTGTATCAAACCATTTGTAGCACCAGTACCAGATCTTCTATAATCAAATGGATTAATGGTTGTTAAACTAGTGTAATAACCGCTATTTGGTTTTACTGTAAATGTTATAAATTTATTTGCAGCAATATTTTGGGCTGATGTTGATGCAGAACCACTGTTGTCCCAGCTTAAACCACCCCAAGCTCTTGCAGCCGCGGTACCTACTGTACCTACCCCACTACCTCTTACTAAACCGCTACTTGTCAAGTTTGCATTTAAAGTTGTAGCTGTATAAGGGCTTGTACCAAACAAGTTAGTACCACCAGCTAATGTGCTTACATCCCATCCAACAATTGGACTTGCTGTTACACTATTTGAATTACCAATAACCATTAAGTTACTATTAGTGCTTGATAAGCTAACACCAGTTTTAGAAATTGATGTTCCAGATAAAGAACCTAATTGGGTAATAGCATAAGATGTAGTGTAAACACCCAACTCACCTAAACCAGTATTACTAAAATTAGAAGCTTGGTTAGCAACATTCCAGTTATAAGTAATGCTAGCTGTTGTAGCTACAGAACTTGCTACAGTCCATTGCAATGTTACTACTCTTGTAGAAGCTGCAACAGCATTGGTGATGGTTGCACTTGATGCAACAGATATATCACTAGTAGAACCTGTATTAGTAATTGTTAATGGAGTGTAAGATGTTGATGTACCTATTGGGAATGCAGTTGCACTGTTACCTACAGCTAACCGTTTCAATAAACCAGTGCTGTTCGTAACAACATAATTACTAGAACTAACACCACTGATAGCATTAGTTAATGTTAAAGTAAATGCTCCTAAAGTTATTGTACCACTCGTTAAAGTTACAGTACCAGTTACAGCAGTTGCTGCACCCAATATGATACCTGTGCTATTATTTACAGTAATATTATTTGCACCCGTAATGCTTGCAGATAATGTTTGTGCAGCTGCTCCATTAAATACATAATTAGCACCTGCATTCAATGTTTTAGTACCTGAAGTTGTTATAGAACCTGAAGTGTTAGCTGTTGTTAAAGTTGCTCCACTGCTGATTGTTAGTGGAGAAGCACCATCAAATACACTTGTTCCAGCATCAACGTTTGAAGTACCATCAATAGTAACAGTTCCAGTTGAGAATGTACCACCAGATTTACTAAATGTTTGTGTACCATTCTTAGCAAAATGGAAACTTGCTGTTGTTCCTGTGGTATTAAATGACCCCCCGGTAAAATTCATATTTCCATATAAATTCCAAGTTGTAGTAGTAATACCAGAGTTTCTCACAAAATAGAAAGCACCACTTGAAATATTTAAGTTTCCATAAACATTAACTGTCAGTGAAGTTACAGTACTTGCAGTACCAGATCTGTGAGCACATATTTGATTGGTATTTACAGAAGAGTTAACATTAAAATTACCCATAATATTTATCGTATTACCAGGTCCTGCTCCAGCAGCTGCGTTACTCAAGCCTGTTTCAGTTGTTGTAGTACCACCATTCAAGAAGTTAAAATCTCCATTGATAGTTGTGTTATACATTCCCATATTTAAACTGCTACTACCTGTGCAATTATAAGTAAGTGTATAAAAAGTTTGGCTAAATCCTGTTGGCATTGTAGAAGTCACGGCATTAACCAAACACACTGCACCAGTATTCCAAGTAGCAGTTGGTATTGTTCCTCCGTTTATATTATGCTCATAAGTACCTGTAATGCTTGCACTAGCACCACTACTCAAAGTTACTGTACCACTATTTTTTAAATAACCAGTACCTGCAATAGTTAAGTCTGTGCCAGTACCATCGTTAATAGTAAACGTTTGTCCGCTAGCTACTGTTATTTGACCACCGCTATTAATATTTAATTCATCTGCACTTACTGATGCTGCTACAGTTACGGTATGTCCGTTTCTAATATCAATAGTTCCATCTGCACTTGTAGGTGTACTTGTTGCAGCAACCCAACTTGAACCATTAAATGATTCCCAAGTTGTAGTTGAACCCCAGTTACCAGTTGCAACAGAGCGATAATTTGTAGTTAAAGTAGCTTGGTTACCAGTAGCAGGAGAAGTTAAATAGTAGTTTTCTGTGCCGCCACTGCCGTTAAATTCAAACACCGTTGCATAATAAACTACGCCAGATGTTAAACCTGAAACTGTAACAGAATTTCCTGTACCATTATATACTATATAACTACCTGTACCCAATAAAGTACCACTTCCAAAAGTAGTGCTAGCAGTGTAAGTTGTTCCATCAACCGGCGTTGAGGCACTTGTGCTACCTGCTTTTAATAACACCAATCTATTACTACCATTACCAGCAGTAAAGTTGATTGTCATTGAAGTTAAACCAACACTGCTAAAGTTAACAGCAGATGCTTGTGTTGTAGGTTGCAATTCTTTTGTAGTAAAGCTAACATCACTACCATAAGCAGTACCTGTGCTGTTAGTTGCATAAGCCTTAACGTGATAAGTTGTTAATGGAGATAAACCAGTTAATGAACTAGAATATGAACCAGTACCAGTCGAACCATCAGGAAGATTTGTAACACCGCCACCACCTAATGCTGGGTTACTTGTTGTTGCATAAACAACACCTCTTACTGTTACACTAGTTCCACCATCAACTGTTACATTACCACCACTACTTGCTGTAATATCTTCAATATTAGTTACAGCAGTTGTTGTAACCGTTGGAACGTCATTAGTTAATTGATTACCTGTTGCAGGAGATGTTAATAGATAATTAGTAGAACTTCCACTACCATTGAATTCATAAACCGCAACATAATAAGTTGTTCCATTACTTAAACCAGTTATTGCTACAGAACTACTTGTTCCATTATATACTACATAGTTACCTGTACCAATTAAGTCTCCAGAACCAAATGTAGCATTCGCTGTATATGCTGTTGCGTCAACAGGGTTACTATTTACAGCACTACCCGATTTTACCAATACAAGTCTATTACTACCGTTTCCAGCAGTAAAGTTTATTGTAAATCCGCTATTTGATATTGAAGTAAAGTTAACAGCGGTTGCCTGCGTTGTAGGCTCAGCAGATAAAGTTGTTGCATTAGCGGTTGCAGGAGAACTAACTAAATAGTTTTGTGTGCCACCTGAGCCGTTTAAGCTATAAACAGCCACATAATATGTTGTAGTAGGTGATAAACTAGTTAAGCTAACAGAAGTGCCACTTCCTATATAAGCTACATATCCACTTCCTATTGTGCTACCACTGCCATAAGCAGCATTAGCAGTATAAGTTGCTCCGTCTGCTGGGTCAGTAGCTACTGCACTGCCAGCACGAATAATAACTATTTGATTTGCACCATCTCCGTTTGTCCAACTTAAAGTTGCACTATTACCAGTTAAAGCACTAAAACTTGCAGCTGTAGCCTGTGTTGTTGGCTCAGCAACAATTGTTGTTTGACTACCAATTGCAGGAGAAGATGTTTTATAATTTTGATAAGCATTACTTCCATCGTCATTAAATTCGTAAACTGCAAAGTGGTATATAGTAGTAGCACTCAAGCCAGTTACAGCTACAGAACTACCTGTACCGTCATAAACCACAAAACCAAGACCTATTCCAGAACCACTACCATAAGCAGTATTTGCAGTATAAGCAGTATTATCTGTTGGTGCAGTTGCAACAGCACTAGATGCTCTTGCTATTACCAATCTGCGACTACCGTTACCATTTGTCCAATTTACAGTATAAGAACTAGTACCTAAAGAAGTAAAGTTTACTCCTGTTGCACTTGTTGTTGGTTCTGTTGCAATGGCTGTTCCTGCTACTGTAACATCTTGTGTTGTTGCTCCAGTGCTGGCGTTAGTAATATTTCCAGAGAATGCTCCTGTTGTTGCAGGTGCAAAACGTGCATAAATTGTTGTAGAACTAACTACCCCAGCAGTTGGTGTTAAATTAATTGGAGATGAACTAAAACCACTACCCGATGTAGTTGATATTTCAAAACCTGTTGGTGCAGTTACTACAATATCGTTTGAACCCAAACCAGTTCCAGAAACGCTGTATGATTGTTGGGTTGATGCACTACCAGCTGCAACTACTCCAAAGTTACTTAAGCTACCCACTACTACTACAGAAGCTGCATTAGAAGTTTGTTGATTGCCAGTTGCAGGTGATGTAATTAAATAATTTTGACTACCACCCGAACCATTCATTTCATAAACAGCTACATAATAAGTATTGCCTGCTGTTAAACCAGTTACAGCTACTGAATTGCTAGTTCCATTATATACAACATAATTACCTGAACCTATTTGTGAGCCACTACCAAAAGCAGCATTCGCTGTATAGCTTGTTCCATCAACAGGATCACTATCAACAGCACTAGCATCTTTCACTAAAACCACTCTGTTCGCACCATCGCCATTTGTCCAATTAATAGTAAATGCAGTACCTGCAACAGAGCTAAAGTTTACTGCAGTTGCAGCTGTTGTTGGCTCTGTAGAAAGTATAATATGATTACCCGATAATGATGAACTTGTTAAATAATTTTGACTGCTTGATGAACCATTAAATTCATAAACAGTTACATAATAGGTATGACCAGCTGTAAGGCTAGTTACAGAAACTGTGTTGCTAGTACCATTATATACTACATAGCTTCCACTAGCAGTTGTGCCACCACTACCAAATGCAGTATTGGCAGTGTAAGTGCTGCCATCGGTTGGTGCAGTTGGTGTGCTACCATCTTTTACAACTACTAATCTGTTGCTACCATTACCATTTGTCCAGCTTAAATCTAAACCACTACTAGTTATATTACTAAATACAAGCGAAGTTGCTGCACTTGTTGGCTCAGTAGAAAGAATCGTTACAGTTCCGTTAGATGAATATGCAGAGCTACCACCAGCATTTACTGCTTTCACTCTAAAATAATATACTGTGCCAGATGTTAAACTGCTAAATGCTTGTGATGTGCCACTAAGACCACTTTGTGTTGCATTGATAGAGCCAAAAGCATTATCATCGTCTACATCTACTGTATATGTTATTGCTGCACCACCTGTATTGCTTGGTGCTGTCCAATTAGCTGTAAAACCACTAGTACTTATGCTACTTGCACTACCAACAGTAGGTGCAAGAGATAAAGTAGTAAATGTAGCATCACTACCATTTGTTGTGTTTTCGCTATTGGTTGCTGTAGCTCTAAAATGATACAGCGTATTATTTACTAAACCACTTAAAGATGCACTGATAGCAACACTTTGACCAGAAGTAGTACTTGGTGAAGCACTAATATTACTACCATAGCTTCCTGTTGTACCATAATCGAAACTATTGGTAGCAGTGGCTCCATTAGCACTTACAGTACCATTTAATGCAACACTAGTTGTTGCAATACTGCTTCCACCACCTGTAGTAACAGTTGGTGCCAAAGCCAATAATCTATTATTAGGGTTATTTGTTGCAGTTGCTGTATAATATTTAATTAAAGAAGATGTTCCATTATATTCAAAAGCTTGCACATAATAAGTATGCCCAATTGTTAAACCTGTTATACCCACACTAGTGCTAGTGCCATTGTAAACACAATAGTAACCACTGCTACCCAATTGTGTACCACTATTTAAAGCAGTGTTTGCTGTGTAAACAATACCATCTGTTGGATTGGTGATTGAACCACTTGCATCTTTTACAAATACAGCAACATTTTCTCCATTACCTCTTGTCCAGCCAATAGTCATAGACGTAGCAGCTAGACTACTAAAAGTAATAGAAGAAGTCTGTGTTGTTGGTGCAATAGGTGCACCCACTACACAAAATATAGAATTTGTAAATGCAGATATACCTGTAATAGTTGTAGTGTTTGGTGTGCCAGCACTTGAAGAACCTCCAGCTAAACTAAATGAAGACCCATTACCTTGGTAAACTGTACCACTTGCAGGGCTAGAGTTTAAAGTTCCAGCAGCGTCAGCTGTAAACCAGCTAAATGCTAATGTTGATGCACTTGTTCCACCACCTGTAGCTACGCTCCAGTTAAAGTTAGCAGCATTGGTTGTTGGAGAATATGTTGTTGGTGTAACCACCCCTACTGTATAGGTTTGAGACACCCCACCAGTATTAGTAATTGTAACTGGGCAATATTGTGTAGAGCTAGCACCTATTGGGAAAGTAAATGAACTACTTGAATAAGTTTTTAAAACCTTACCTGTGCTACCAGCTATTATAAAGTTAGATGATGAAGCAGAAGCTGTGGTACCAGATACACCAAAAGTTAAGTTACTAGCTCCTAAAGATAATTTACCACTTGTAAAAGTTAGTGTTTGGTTAATAGTTGTACCATTAGCCAAAACCACATTACCACCAGCTTTATTAATAATTACATAATCAAAAGTTTCGCCACCTGTATTGGTAATAGTTTGGTTGCCACTAGCACCATTAAAATAAACACCTCTGCTGTTTGTTGCAAAAGTTCCTGTGGTGTGTGTCCAGTTGCCACCAACATATATATCACCAAAGAAACCACCAAAACTTTCTCCTAAAGAAAGATTACCAGCAATGCTGATGTCTCTACCTACAGTTAAACTTCCACTTGTAGAGCCACTACCATAATCCATATATAATGAAGAACCAGCATCAATAGTTAAATCTCTATTTAAACCTCTATTTGTAGTAGTGCTAGTATTACTAGCATTTGGATAATCTAAAGTAGTGTTGTTTGATAATTGAACATCATTTGGGAAACCTGCTGTAGTACCAATTGTACCCGAAGCAACTGTCCACTCATTATTTCTACCATAAGATGTATTTACATTATACTTTAGCAATGAACTGCTACCATAAATAGGTGAGGTTTGAAAGTTACCCCCATTTATCTGGCAAGTACCATTTAGTGTTAATGCTGTACCTTGAACTGCATTGGTACCTGTTACCAATAGGAATGTACCAGTAACTGTACGTGCAACACCCATATTGATACCACCACCATTTTGAACTGTAACATTTATTGGACCATTGCTTGAAGGCCAATAAACGTGTGTACCATCAATAGCACCATAAGGACCAGAAGTATTATTATAAACCAATGTACCAGTAGTGCTATAATTCCAAGTACCACCTGTAGCATAACCTCCTTGATTTATTTGGAATGTACCAGGTATTGATGTTGAACTACCAACAGTTAAAGTGCCTGCTGTAGTTAAAGTAGAGCCCGAAGCAATTGTTAAAATACCTCCCAAACCTCTGCTTGCAGCAAGCGTTACAGTTGTGCTATTTTGCACAGTAACATTTTGTGGTACACCGCTACCTACTGTTGTTCCACTACCTGTCCACTCGCTACCATTAGCATAAGTAGTAGCACTATTATATATTAATCCAGATGAAGCTCCTGTATATGTTGGAGCACTTGAAACAAAACCACCACTATTAATTTGTATAGAACCTGCAATGCTAGTTGAGCCAGCAGTATAACCAGCACCTAGTGCAATTTTAGCACCACTTGCAACTGTTAAAGTACCAGTTAATGCACGTGCAGCAGATGTTGTAACTGTAGTGCTATTTTGAACAGTTACATTTTGAGGAACACCAGAACCTACTGTAGCAGTTGTATTACTCCATTCTACACTTTGTGATACTGAGCCACCCTCATTATATACTAATGCAGATGAAATACCGCTATATGTTGGGGCATTGGTAACTGTACCACTTGTATTTAACTGTAAAGTACCAGCTATTGAGGTAGAACCTGCAGTATAACCTGCACCTAAAGCAATAGTAGAACCACTTGCTACTATTAATGTACCAGTTAAAGCACGAGCAGCAGATGTGGTAATTGTTGTACTATTTTGTATGGTTACATTTTGAGGAACTCCAGAACCTACTGTAGCACTTGTGCTATTCCACTCTGCACCTTGAGCTACTGAACCAGTTTGGTTATATATTATATTTGATGATGTACCACTATATGTTGGTGCAGCACTTACGCTACCACCACTATTTATTTGTAAAGTACCATTATTGATAGTTAATATATTGCTATTGGTTAAAGCAGCGTTAAGCGTGCAAGTGCCTGTAACAGCAGTGGCAGCAGACAACGTGCAACCACCCGTAACTGTACTAATAGTTAAATTGGCAGCACCAGTTAAACCATTACCTGTAACTTGTGCAGTAGCACCAGTAAAAGTATAATTACCGCCAGCACCGTATGTTTTTGTACTAGTTACCTGAACAGTGCCTGTAGATGCTGTTGTAGAAATACCTGATAAGTGTGCTGTTGTAATACCGCCCCCAGAAGCAACTGTAAATGTACCAGTACCAGCTATTATAGATGTTCCAGTACTTAATGTAGAACCATTATTAACGGTGTAATTTATTGCCCCTGCTGTGGTACCAGTACCAGCTGTGCTAAAGGTTTGAGTTCCGGATTTTGCAAAATTTATTGCAGCTGTTCCACTACCTGCATAGGTAAGTGTCATACCAGTGGCTATACTAAGATTTCCACCAAGATTAACAGTAACAGATCCTGCACCATTACCCAAGCTTACCGTACTTCCTGTAGTCAAAATCAAGTTACCACCAATAGTCAATGTAATTCCAGTCGCACCTGTAAAATTTGTTGTTTGAGTGGGTTGTGATATAGTAAGATTACCAGCAATATTTGTTATAACACCGGCCCAATTCACATTACTGGCATTAGAAATAACAACATTTGGATGTGCACTGCCTGTAATGCTAGCAGTAGGTAAAAAGCCTGTATTCGTGTACGTAATGGTAGCTGTGGGATCCCAACTTTCGACACCTGCTACAGTACTAGCTGAAGATGAAGAATTTTGTATAAAAAAACTACTAGCATCTAACTTAAAAGTTGCAGTAGCATTAAAAGTGATATTACTATTTTGTTGCAAAGTACCGCCAGCTTCAACTTGACAAGTTACACCTGCTCCAAAGGTCATTGTTGAGCCACTTGTCATTGTGTGTGTATTTTGTATAACAAAAAAATCACCACTTGTTGCAAATCCAGAAGCATTTGTTCCAGAACCATCACGTGCTGTATTCCAGTTTGTTGCAGTTTGTGCTGCTAAATTACCTTTGGAATAATAAGTAGCAGCATTCACAAAACTTGCACTAAATACCAGTGCCATTAAAAAGAGTAATCCTTTTTTCATATATAATCGTTGATTTAAGAAATGGTTGAAACGAGAGGTCTGTTGCTGAGATGGCAATAGAGGGCAGGGTAATGCTTTTATCATTATGGCTGTTTTAAGAGTTGTAATCGTTTTATTAATATTCCCAACATTAACCTATACGCATAAAACTACATATTGGTTGCTTTTCATAAAATAAATAGAGGATAAAATATTGCAGTCATTATGCCGTTTCAGCAAAACAAAATTCTTTGCTAGTCAATTGTTTGGGGATTTTTGAGTTTATGACATAAACTCTCTCTGCGAAATGGCTAATCTGCAATCAACACCGAAAGTAAACCACCACGTTTTATTATAGAAACTATAAATGCATTCGTTCCCGGAAATTAGGGTTGTACAAGCGTTACAACTTTTTCTTGCAAGGGTTGCCGTAACAATCAAAAGTTATCTACTTACACTCAAATGTTACCTCCTAACTATCGAATGTTAACAGATAAAATTCAAATATTAACTCCTAACCATCGAACATTAACGGATAAGATTCAAATACTACCTCTTAACTATCGAACGTTATCTACTTACACTCAAATGTTACCTCCTAACTATCGAACGTTAACGGATAAAATTCAAATATTAACTCTTAATATAACAACAATAACATCTGACATTTTAGCATTTCTGCTTACAAGCAACACGAGGCTTGGTCGAAGGATCGACGAAGGATCGTCGAACGTACATTTTGTCAGTTAATGAAAAAAGTAATCCAATGCTCTTACCACTCACCATTTACTCCTAACCCCTACTTTTGCCACCAAATTACCAAACAATGACTATTAGAAGAGTAGTGTTAGAAGATGCACCTATACTAAGTAAGCTTGGAGCAGATACTTTTTATGATACATTTAAAGGAACTTGCACCGATGAAGATATGGACGGCTTTTTGGTTGACTATTTTAACATAGAGCAAGTGCAAAAAGAATTATCAGATGCCGATGATTACTTTTACTTTGCCGAAGTAGATGGTAAAGCTGTAGGATATATTAGAATTAAGGAAGATTACACCGCTTTTGAAACAATGAAACAATGGAAGGCTTTGGAGCTAAAAAGATTATATGTATCTACAGATTATCATGGCAAAGGTGTGGCACAAGCATTAACGAATTTGGCATTTGAATTTGCCCATCAACACCAATACGAAGTTGTGTGGTTGGGTGTGTGGGAATTTAATTTCAGGGCTCAAAAGTTTTATCAGAAAATGGGCTTTGAAGATACAGGGCATAAACACGATTTCCCTATTGGCAACACACCACAAACCGATTTGTGGTATTGGAAGTTTTTGAATAAATAGCGTTCTCGTCATTGCGAGATTGAGATTCCTGCCTCAACGAAGCAATCTCAATTACATTATGAGATTGCTCGGCAAGAACCTCGAAATGACGCAGTAATAAAGATACACTAATAAGTAGTTGAACAAATTATACAATGGCATTACTAAAGAATTTTAATAGAAGAGCTAAAATAGAAAACGAAAGTGGTTTAGGTACTAATAGCACCCTGAATGCTGGACGTTTTTTTAATAGAGATGGCTCACCCAATATTGAAGTGGGTGGAATGACTTTTTGGGAAAAAATCAACTGGTATCACGCTTTGCTGAATATGCCACGCTGGAAATTTGCATTGTTGGTGCTATTCTTTTTTATCTCCATCAACTTACTATTTGCATTTATATATTTATTTATTGGAATAGAACATTTGAGTGGAATGGTTGCAAATTCTAATGCTGAGAAGTTTGGCGAAGCCTTCTTTTTCTCTGCACAAACATTTACCACTGTTGGTTATGGACGCATTAATCCCATTGGTTTTTGGGCAAGTGTTACAGCAGCTTTTGAAGCATTGTGTGGCTTAATGAGTTTTGCCCTTGCAACTGGTTTGTTGTATGGACGATTTGCCAAGCCAAAAGCCTATATACGCTATAGCAAAAATGCCTTGCTTGCTCCTTTTAAAGATGGTGTGGCGTTGATGTTTAGGATGGTTCCTTACACTAAAAACTACTTGGTAAATGTAGAAGCAAAAGTTACTGTTGCAATGCGAGTTAATGAAGATGGACAAATGAAAAATAAGTTTTATAATGCACCATTAGACATTGCAAAAGCCAATGCATTAACAGCAAACTGGACACTAGTTCACCCAATAAATGAAGATAGCCCTTTGTATAGTTTAACTAAAGAAGATATTGAAAACGCTTCAATAGAATTAGTGGTATTTGTTCAAGGATTCGATGAAAGCTTTTCTACTACAGTTATTTCTAGAACATCATATACTGCTGATGAATTAGTGTATGGTGCTAAGTTTTTACCAATGTATGGACCAAGTGCAGATGGAAAAAGCACGATCCTTCATTTGGATAAATTAGATAGTTACGAACCTGCTAAGCTAATTATTGATTATTGAGTTATTTGAGATAACCACAGAGGCACAGAGAGTACAGAGGGTTATCGTCATTGCGAGGTTGAGGTTCGTGCCTCAACGAAGCAATCTGATTTAGGTTTGTGAGATTGCTTCGGGCAAGAACCCTCGCAATGACTGCTAATTAAAAGATATAAAATTATTAAATTGAATGTTTACCACAGTAACAGGAACAGCTATTGATAAAGCAATAGCATTGCTAAATGCAAATGAAGTAGTAGCTATACCCACAGAAACTGTATATGGATTGGCTGGCAATGCACTAAACAATGATGCTGTAGTAAAAATATTTGAAGCAAAGAACCGTCCTTTCTTTAATCCACTGATATTGCACCTTGCAAGTATTGAACAAATTGAAGAATATGCTTTTTTAGATGATATTAGCAGCAAGTTGGCAACTCATTTTATGCCTGGCCCTTTTACTTTATTGTTAAATAAAAAAGATAATGTACCAGATTTGGTTACAGCTGGTAGCAATAAAGTTGCTATTAGAATTCCTAATCATCCTTTGACACATCAGTTATTATCTCAACTACATTATCCTTTAGCAGCACCTAGTGCAAATCCATTTGGATATGTGAGCCCTGTTAGTGCAGCCCACGTGCTGCAGGGGTTACAAGGGAAAATACCTTATATATTAGATGGAGGAAATTGTACAGTTGGATTAGAATCTACCATTGTGGAAGTAGAGAATGGTGAAGTCATTTTACACAGAGCAGGAGGTTTGGCAATAGAAGATATTGAGCAAGTGATTGAAAAGAAAGTGGTGATGGCAACACATCAATCAAAACCACAAACAAGCGGACAATTAAAAAGTCATTACGCTACCACTACAGATTTATTACAAGGCAATATTGAGGAGTTGATTCCATTATATCAAGGAAAAAGCATTGCCATTATCTCTTTTAAAAAGGAATATGATGGGATAGATAAACAGCATCAATATATACTATCGCCAAGTGGTAATTTAAACCAAGCTGCACAAAATTTATTTGCAACAATGCGAATACTTGATGCAATGCATTATGATGTTATTCTTGCAGAAGTCTTTCCACCAAAGGGTTTGGGGCTTGCTATTAATGATAGATTAAAGAGAGCTCAAGTTAGTGAGAAGGATTAGGTGTTGGGAATTAGGTATTGGGAACTTGGAATTAGTTTCACTACTAACTACTAACTACTAGCCATTAATATCTTTATTCAGCATTTCCCATAAAGCATCTTTTAATTCTATTAATCCTTTTTGGGTGATAGATGAGAAAAATAAATGAGGAACATTAGATGGTAGTTCTGCACTAATAGCTTCTTTTAATTCATCATCCAGCATATC